>URQG01000019.1 GCA_900549895.1 uncultured Lachnobacterium sp. | reverse complement strand
GAACATGAGTATTTCGGTTATAATGCGGATTATGTTAAATTTTTTCGGCAGGAAAATGTGCCGGTCGTCGATTTTGATGACAACCTGCTTATGGAGACGGAAGATTCCATTGTGGTATCGCCAAACGGAAACGGAGGCTGGTATACTTCGATGCTTCAGGCTGGATTGGACAAGGATATTGAGGAAAGAGGTCTGGAATGGCTGAATGTTTTTGCGGTAGATAATGTCCTTCAGCGGATGGCAGATCCGGTCTTTATCGGTGCAACGATCGCGTCGGGATGTGTCAGCGGTGCAAAAGTGGTGCGAAAGGCAGACCCGTATGAGCGAGTTGGGGCTTTGTGTCTGGAAGATGGAAAGCCATCCATCATTGAATATTATGAATTGACGCCGGAGATGGCGGAGGCACGTGATGAGAGAGGAACACTTCTCTATGGTTTTGGTGTGATACTCAATTATGTATTCAGAACAGACAAGGTTATCGGGATTGATGATTCCAAGCTGCCACTTCATATTGCAAAGAAAAAAGTCCCTTACTTGAATGAAGATGGAAAACGGGTGGAACCGGAAGAACCAAATGCGTACAAGTTTGAAACTTTAATACTGGATATGGTTTATATGATGGACAATTGTCTGTCGTTCGAAGTGGACAGGGAGAAAGAATTTGCTCCGGTGAAGAATGCAACCGGTGTTGACTCTGTGGAGACTGCAAGAGAATTGTTGCGGAAGAACGGAGTTGAACTATAAAACATAAGTTAGAGTGAATATCAGAAAAGAAAACGAGGAATAAGACTATGTGTGGAATTGTAGGTTATGTAGGTAAGGAGCAGGCTGCTCCGATTTTATTGGATGGATTATCGAAACTGGAATATCGTGGATATGATTCGGCCGGTATGGCCGTATATGATGGCGAGAAGATTGTTGTTAATAAAGCAACAGGCCGATTGAAAGTACTGAGTGAGATGACGCATGACGGAAAAAATATGCCGGGACATATCGGAATCGGACATACCCGTTGGGCAACACACGGAGAACCGACGGAGGCCAATGCACATCCGCATTTTAATGCGGATCAGACGATTGCGGTAGTGCACAACGGAATTATCGAGAATTATTTAAAACTGCGTAATCTCTTGAAAGAGCGTGGATATACATTCCGTTCCGAGACAGACACAGAGGTTGTCGCACATCTGCTTGATTATTATTACAATAAATATGATAAGGACCCGTTGACTGCCCTGGTCAAAGTCATTCACCGTGTCGAGGGATCTTATGCTTTGGGAATTATTTTTGCAGACTATCCGGGCGTTGTATATTCTGTTCGTAAAGACAGTCCTTTGATTGTCGGTAAGGCAGACGGAGGTAATCTGATCGCTTCCGATGTTCCGGCTATCTTAAAGTATACCAGAGATGTTTACTTTATTGATAATGGAGAGATCGCCCGTTTGACAGAGGATAAAATTGAATTCTTCAACGTGGACGGAGAGGCGATCGAGAAGCAATCCAAACATATCGATTGGGATATTAATGCTGCCGAGAAGAACGGATATGAGCATTTTATGTTAAAGGAGATCTATGAGCAGCCGAAGGCTGTTAAAGATACGTTCAGCCCGCGAATCAAAGACAATCAGATTGTAATCGATGAACTGGGTATGACGGATGATGAAATCCGTGCAATTAAAAAGATTCATATTGTAGCCTGTGGATCGGCTTATCATACGGGTGTGACCAATAAGTATGTATTCGAAGGACTGGCCAGAATTCCGGTAGAAGTGGATTTGGCATCGGAGTTCCGTTATCGTAACCCGATTCTTGAGGAGGGAGCACTGGTGATCATTGTCAGTCAGTCGGGAGAGACTGCGGATTCACTTGCGGCACTTCGACTCGCTAAGGAGCGTGGTGTGCGTACCCTTGGAATCGTTAATGTTGTTGGAAGTTCGATCGCACGTGAAGCGGATAATGTGATGTATACATGGGCAGGTCCGGAGATCGCGGTGGCAACGACAAAGGCATACAGCTGCCAGCTTGTTGCACAGTATCTGCTTGCATTAAAATTCGCAGAGGTAAGAGGAACGATTACACAGGAGCAGCTTGCAGAGTATCTGCATGAGATTGAGATGCTTCCGAATCAGATCGAAAGCCTGCTTGGTAATCGTGAACGCATTCAGAAATTTGCCAACCGTTATGTCGCTGCAAAGGATGTATTCTTTATCGGACGAGGCATTGATTATGCCATTTCGCTCGAAGGTTCATTGAAATTGAAAGAGATTTCTTATATTCATTCCGAGGCTTATGCAGCCGGTGAATTGAAGCACGGAACCATTTCCCTTATTGAGGACGGAACACTTGTGACCGCGGTCGTGACACAGGAGAATCTGTACAAGAAAACCATCAGTAATATTGTAGAGGTAAAGACACGCGGTGCATATGTACTTGCCGTTACCAATGAGGATAATGTGGAGATTGAGAAGAATGCCGATAGTGTGATCTACATTCCAAAGACAAATTCTTACTTTACGAATTCTCTTGCGATCATACCGCTTCAGTTGTTTGGATATTATGTTTCCGTTGGAAAAGGCCTTGATGTCGATAAGCCGAGAAATCTTGCAAAGTCTGTTACCGTTGAATAATTGACAACTTATAACATTTTTTACATGAGTTTGTCACAATTTGAACACAGAATGCGGTTAGAATTCTCCTTAGAAAACAAGAAAGGAGTTCTTCATTATGGATAACAACTATTTAAATAATTCAGGTAACAATACAAACTATAATAACGAAGGTGCTGTAAACGGTCAGACACCGCAGTCAAATGCGCAGCAGAGTGCATACAATGCATATGGGACACAGCAGGATTCGTATAACGCATACGGCAATCAGCAGAACACATACAATGCATATGGATCTCAGCAGGGTTCATATAACGCATACGGCAATCAGCAGCAGAACGTATACAATCCGTACCAGCAGCCGGTAGGCGGCGGTAAGAGACAAAAGAAAGCAAAGACCAGGAAAAACGGTTTTGGAGCAACGCTTGGTAAGTGTGCAGCCATCGCTTTGGTATTCGGTTTGGTTGCCGGTGGTACATTTACAGGAGTCAGCTACGCCGGCAATAAGGCATTGGGCATCACAAAGGAGAGCTCTACAGAGAGTAAATCATCTTCCGATGATTCTTCCAATACTGTACAGCAGGCAACTTCTACCGGCAGTGCACAGGATTTGTTGGATGTGTCTGCAATCGCCAAGGAGGCGATGCCTAGTATCGTTGCAATCACAAATACCGGTACTGTATCTTATCCGACATTCTGGGGTACGCAGGAGCAGCAAAGCCAGAGTGCCGGATCCGGTATCATTATCAAGCAGGATAAGAAGTATCTGTATATTGCAACCAACAATCATGTTGTAGCAGATGCGGATTCGTTAACCGTTCAGTTCTGTGATGATGAGACGGTAAGCTGTGAAGTAAAAGGAACCGATGAGGCAGATGATCTTGCAGTCGTTAAAGTTGCTTTATCCAGCATCAAGAAAGACACATTAAATGCAATTAAGATTGCATCTGTAAATGATTCGGATGATCTTCAGGTCGGTCAGGGGGTTATCGCGATCGGTAATGCATTAGGATACGGTCAGTCTGTTACAAACGGTATCATCAGTGCATTAGGCAGAAGCGTAAGCGTTCAGGATGAGACAAACGGTCAGACAGTTACCAACAACAATATGATCCAGACCAACGCCGCTATCAACCCTGGTAACAGTGGTGGTGCATTATTGAATGCGCAGGGCGAAGTTATTGGTATCAATTCTGCAAAGTACTCGGATACAAGTGTTGAGGGCTTTGGATATGCAATTCCGATGTCCGATGCGATGCCGATCATCAATCAGCTGATCGAGCGTGAAAAGGTTGATCAGTCCCAGCAGGCATTTTTAGGAATTCAGGGACAGGATATTTCTTCTGATGTTGCCAAGGCTTACAACATGCCGGAAGGTGTCTATGTATACCAGGTTGTATCCGGTTCGGCAGCCGACAAGGCAGGCATTCGTCAGGGCGATATCATTACATCCTTTGACGGTCAGGCAGTATCGACAATGCAGCAGCTCAAAGAGCTGATGACTTACTATAAGTCAGGTCAGAAGGTTAAGGTTACCTTCCAGAGATTAGGAAACGGTTACGAGGAACAGACGGTAGAAGTTACACTTTTATCCCAGTCCGGAGTTACTAGCAATAAATAGACAAAATAATCAAAATGCGATATAATAGATTGTCCTATATGGACAATCTATTTTCGCAGGAGTCGATTATGAAGAGAATCAAGAAGCTGCTGTTGCAGTTTTGCAAGTTCGGATTGGTCGGAACATTATGCTTTTGCATTGATTATGGAATTATGGTATTGCTGACGGAAACTACGGATCTGGGATATTTTTTATCTTCAGCAATATCCTTTACATTATCCGTCGTGGTAAACTATATATTGAGTATGCGATTTGTATTTAAAGGCAAAGATGAACTGAACAAGTTTCAGGAGATGGCAATCTTTGTTGCACTCAGTATAGTCGGACTTGCCCTAAATCAGATGATCATGTGGATTGCAGTGGAATTTTTCCGTGTGTTTTACGCAGTGGCTAAGATTTTTTCGACGATGCTGGTCACTGTCTATAATTTTATTTCCAGGAAATTGTTCCTTGAGGCATAAACACAATACGGAAAGGCATATAGCATATAAGGAGGAAGTATGAAGAAAAAAAGAATTGTAATCGCGCTCGGACACGAGGCGCTTGGAAGTACCCTTCCGGAGCAGCAGAAGGCAGCCGCTCGTACAGCAAAGGCAGTTGCGGATTTTATCCGTGAAGATTATCAGGTTGTGATCACACACAGTAACGGTCCACAGGTGGGCATGATCCATACAGCCATGAATGAATTTTGCCGTATCCATCCGGAGTATACAGCAACACCGACTTCCGTATGTTCGGCTATGAGCCAGGGATATATCGGATACGATCTGCAGAATGCAATCCGTACAGAGTTGCTGAATCGTGGAATTTATAAGACGGTATCAACCGTTTTAACACAGGTAGTGGTGGATCCGTATGATGAGGCTTTTTATCATCCGACCAAGCTGATCGGACGTGTTATGACGAAAGAAGAGGCGGAGGAAGAAGAAAAGAAAGGCAATCATGTGGCAGAAGTAGAAGGTGGATTCCGAAGAATCGTTGCTGCTCCTAAGCCAATGGATATTGTTGAGATTGATGCAATCTCTGCGTTGTCCGATGCGGATCAGGTTGTTATCGCATGCGGAGGCGGCGGAATTCCGGTGCTTGCACAGAATAATCGTCTGCAGGGAGCAAGCGCTGTTATTGAGAAGGATCTTGCCGCAGGAAAACTGGCAGAACTTTTAGACGCAGATATGCTCGTAATCCTTACCAGTGTGGATAAGGTCTGCTTAAATTACGGTAAGGAAGATGAAATCAAACTGGATACACTTTCTTTGGCAGATGCCAGGAAATATCTTGACGAAGGACAGTTTGAGGCCGGAACGATGGCACCGAAGATTGAGGCTGCCATTGACTTTATCGGCGAGTCTGCAATTCGTTCCGCTTTGATCACGAAGCTCAATAAGGATGCTGCTGAGATTATCGGTGGTATGGGAACGTTGATTAAAAAATAGTACGATTGGACCATTTAGAATAGGATAAGCAGATTCGGCATGTGTGCATGAAGCTGCTTATTTTATTCAGTAAAGAAATAGAGGATTATAAATGTCAGAAAAGAAGCAATACCAGCGCGCGGAGGTGCCGGAAGCGCTGAAATGGAAATTGACCGATCTGTATGCATCGGATGAACAGTGGGAGGCACAAGTCGCTGAAATTGATCGCATGTCTGAGGCGATTGCACAATACAGGGGAAAATTAGGAGAGAGTGCAAGTACACTGACGGAATTCTTTCAAAAGCAGGATACGCTGCTTAATAAGTTAAGCCGTGTTTATGTCTATGCGAACCAGAGTTATCATCAGGATACTGCCGATACACATTATCAGGCATATGTGGCAAAGGCAGAGTCCGTGAAGGTGGATGTACTTTCCGCACTCAGTTTTGCGGATCCGGAGATCCTTTCCATTCCGCAGGAAACGATGGAACAGTTTTATAAAGATGCGCCGGAACTGGAGCAATATCGTCGTGCGATCGAAGTGATCACAAGGAGGAGAGAACATACGCTTTCTGCAGCAGAAGAGAAAATTCTTGCTGCAGCCGGAGAACTTGCGGCAGGTCCGGAGAATACGTTCTCTATGTTTAATAATGCAGATATCAAGTTCCCGTATATCACAGATGTGGAAGGAAACCGTATTCAGATTACGCATGCAAATTTTATCAGGTTTTTGAATGACAAAGATCGCAGCCTGCGTAAGCAGGTATTCCGCGGAGTATATGATACATACGCAAAATGGGGCAATACCGTGGCTTCTGTGTTTGTCAGCAACTTGAAGCAGGAAAACTTTTTTGCCAAAATGCGTAAGTATCCGAGTGTGCGGGCGATGCACCTGAGTGAAGGAAATATTCCGGAGACTGTCTATGACAATCTGATAGAAACGGTTCATCGTCACCTGCCGGATATGCATCGTTATATGGCGCTTCGAAAGAAAATTCTCGGCGTAGAACATCTGCATATGTATGATCTGTATGTTCCGCTTGTGCCGGATGCGGATCAGACGATTCCGTATGAGGAAGCAAAGGAGAACGTTGCGAAAGCACTGGCCCCGATGGGAAAAGCCTATACGGATATTCTCCGTGAGGGATATGAAAACGGATGGATCGATGTGGTTGCGAATGCGAATAAACGAAGCGGTGCGTATTCATGGGGTGCTTACGGAACGCATCCGTATGTGCTTTTAAATCAGCAGGATGACCTTGACAGTATGTTTACACTGGCACATGAGATGGGGCATGCAATCCACACGTATTATTCAGATAAGACACAGCCTTACAGATATTCGGGATATCTGATCTTTGTTGCGGAAGTCGCTTCAACATGCAACGAATGTCTGCTCAATCATTATCTGCTCGAGCATGAAACCGAGGCGAAGAACAGAAATTATATTTTAAATCATTACCTGGAGAATTTTAGAACAACCTTGTTCCGCCAGACCATGTTTGCAGAGTTTGAGAAGATCGTTCATGAGAAGACCGCGTTGGGAGAGAGTCTGACAAAGGATGAACTTAACAAGATTTATCATGACCTGAATGTGCGGTACTATGGACCGGATGTTGTTGTTGACAATGAAATCGACTATGAGTGGATGCGGATTCCGCATTTTTACACGGCATTCTATGTATATCAGTATGCAACCGGATTTTCGGCAGCGGTCGCTTTTTCCAAGAAAATTCTGGAAGAAGGGCAGCCTGCGGTGGACCGCTATGTGAAGGAGTTTTTGTCCGGCGGATGTTCCAAGGATCCGATTGATCTGCTCGCAGCAGCAGGGGTAGATATGAGCACGCCGCATCCGGTGGAGGATGCTTTAAGTGTGTTTGCAAAGTATCTGGATGAGTTTGAAAAGCAGATGGTTTAAGGAGGATTTATGAATCGAATTAAGAGTTTTACAATTAATCACAATGTGTTGGTTCCGGGATTTTATATTTCCCGTGAGGATGGGGATGTGATCACGTACGATCTGCGTACGAGAAAGCCGAATGCCGGCGATTATATGGATAATGCAAGTATGCATTCATTGGAGCATATGTTTGCAACTTATATCCGCAATTCCAAGATGGGAGAGGATGTTGTATACTTTGGCCCGATGGGATGTCAGACAGGATTTTATTTACTCGTGCGCAGCAAACAAAGTCCGAAGGAAGTATTTGCAATGACAAAAAAAGTATTACAGCAGATCATTGACCATAAGGGAGAGGTATTTGGGGCTTCGGCAATCGAGTGCGGACATTATGAGAATTTGTCACTGGAAGCAGCCAGAATGGAAGCCAAGTTGTATCTGGAAGTACTTGAGACCCAGACAAATCTGGAATTTACTTACCCAAATGCGTAAGATAAGACATTTCCAAACAAAAAAGCGATATATGCAATGTGGTGTGCTGCAAGGACTTCATGATGCATGTAAGTGAGAAACCGAGAAGTTGTAGAAAAGGAGAAATTCAAGTATGAGAATAGGTGTAATCGGCGCAATGCAGATGGAAGTGGATGAATTAAAAGCATCCATGGAGAATGCAAAGACAGAAGAATACAGTGGAGTGACATATGTCAGCGGAACGATTGAGGGCAAAGAAGTTGTTGCCGCTGTATGTGGAATCGGTAAAGTATTTGCGGCTATCTGTGCAGAGGCAATGATCTTAAAATTCAATGTGGACTGTGTGATCAATATCGGTGTTGCAGGCACCTTGTGTAAGGAACTGGGCGTTATGGATGTTGCTGTGGCAGATCAGGTTGTACAGCATGATATGAATACATCGGCTTTGGGAGATCCGATCGGTCTGTTATCCGGACTCAATCAGGTATTCCTTCCGAGTGATGAGAAGATGCGTAAGCTTCTGTGCTCCTGTCTGCAGGATAAAGGAATCCATTATAAAGTCGGAACGATTGCAACGGGTGATCTGTTCCTTCATAAGGAAACACAGAAAGCTCTCTTACATGCGCGCTTTAATGCGATTGCAGGAGAGATGGAAGGCGGAAGCATCGGACATGTCTGCTACGTGAACAAGGTTCCGTTTGCAATCCTTCGATCCATTTCTGACGGAGAAGGTGGTGCAATGGATTACCAGACATTTGCTGAGAAAGCTGCTTTGCAGTCCATCGAGGTTGTGAAAGAGTTCATTGAGCGCTCTGCAGAGCTTGAGGCATAATTTTTTGTACTAACGTAATTGCATTTGGAATAAAATATGATAAGAGTTTGTTTTCAGGTGCAATATGCGTAAAGTATGGAAAAGCAAAAATAAGAAAGAGTCACAGTCGGGAACTTTATTTGGAGTTGTCGGTGTGGCTCTTTTTGTTTGTCTGGTGTTTGTTTCGTATCGGGCAACCGGGAGTCTGTTGACCAATGCGACGGTTGGGGACAGGGAACTTCCAATCTATTGTGTGGATACAACGGAGAATAAAGTGGCACTTAGTTTTGACGCTGCCTGGGGCGCGGAAGATTTTCCGAAAATTATGGATACGCTGGATAAACACAATGTCAAAGTCACTTTTTTTATGACCGGAGGCTGGGTAACGGATAATCCGGATTGTGTGAAGGAGCTTGTAAAGCGTGGGCATGATCTTGGGAATCATAGCGAGCACCATTATGATATGACAACCATTTCTCAGTCGGAGAAAGAATCGGAATTAAAAAGTGTACATGACAGAGTTAAGGAACTGACGGGGTACGAGATGTTTTTGTTCCGCCCGCCGTATGGGGCATATGATAATGCAGTCATTAAGACGGCATATCAGTTGAACTATTATCCGATTCAATGGTCAGTAGACAGTCTGGATTGGAAAGATTACGGTGTAGATTCCATTATCGATACGGTGTGCAATCATAAAGCACTTGGGCCGGGGGCAATCATTCTCTGTCACAATGGTGCAAAGTATACAGCCGAAGCACTGGATACCATGCTGACACAATTGGAAGAGAAAGGCTATACGATCGTGCCGATCTCCGAACTTATTATGAGGGAAAATTATCATATGGATGTGTCAGGAAAACAGATTGCGGATGAATGATTGAATCTTTAGACGTTTTGTGTTAACATTAAGACTGCAAGTATCAATAAGGGGAAGTTATGAAACAAGTAGACAAAAAGAAAATCATTGATGCCGCATTTCACATATTTGTGAGAGATAAGATTGAATCTGCCAAAATGAGTGAAATTGCACAGGCTGCAGGCGTCGGAAGGGCTACACTGTTCCGCCATTATCCGAGCAAACTGGAACTGGTGATAGCGGTTAACGCAGCAAAATGGAAGGAATATCTGGATGAATTGGACGAAAAACGACCGATTGCATCCATCAATGAGATTCCTGCTATCGATCGCTTTATATTTACAATGGACAGTTACATTGATATGTGCGTTAACCATAAAGCACTTTTGCAGTTTAATGATAATTTTAACCATTTTGTCAGCCGCGCAGGTACAGACAGTGCAATGCTCAATAATTTTAAGTTATCTTTATATTCGGCAGATACAAGATTTCTTAAAATGTATGAGAAAGCCAAAGAAGACCATACATTCAGAACGGATATTCCGTTTGAGGAGTTTATGCGTGAGACGGTTCACGTCATGATGGCAGCGTGCACATATTATGCAAATGGGTTTATCTGGGGCGCAGATGAGGATGAGAATTATGTTTCTGAATTGAAGCGGATCAAAGGGATGATTGTTGCTTATGTAAGAAACGGAGAGCCGTAATCAGTCTGGTTGCGGAAGAGGAGAGAGGATACAAATGAAAAATAAGAAGGGATATTGGATTGTTTTGCTCACAATCGCAGCATTACTTTTGGATTTTGTCGGACGCGTTTTGGCGGATCAATTCGTATTGCCGCTATGGTGCGATTCCATCGGGACATTTCTGATTGCATATCTGGGAGGACCGGTTTGTGGTGCCGTGGTCGGCTTTTCGAATAATATCATTTATGGAATCTTTGTTGACCGACAAACGGTTTATTGTATTGTTGGAGCTTTGCTTGGCATTGCTGTCGGTTATTTTTCCAAAAAGAACGTGTTTGACAGGGAGTTTACAACCATGACTCTGGGAATGGGACTTGCCGTTTTTTCGACCATTGTTGCGGTTTTGATCAATACGCTTTTGTATAATGGAATGTCCGGAAACGTGTGGGGAAATCAGGTTATGATGATGTGCATGGATAAAGGCGTTCACCGTTATGTTTCGTATGTGATCGGACAGTTTTGCGTTGAATTTTTGGACAAGCTTGTGAGTGTGGAAATTGTCTATTTGCTGCTGAAAGGTGTGCGCTATATGCGAAGAGGTTCGAAAAAGAATCTTCAGACTGCAGCAAAACTCATGTTATTGATTCTGGCGGTTTCGGGATGCTTTGGCAGCATTGATACGGCGAATGCGCAGGAAACAACAATAGACTATGATTCTTATGTGCAGAAGATCTATTCGAAAGAGGAAGGCCTTATATCCGGCGAAGCCAATGATATTGCACAGACAAAGGATGGAAAGCTGTGGATCGCTACCTATGCGGGACTGTTCAAATATGATGGAGCAAAGTTTGTGTATCTTCAGGACATTTCTTCGGTCAAAACGATAAATTGCCTGTATGTTGATGAAGAAGGCAGATTGTGGGCAGGAACGAATGATAGCGGCGTTACTATTTTTATCAATGAGGAGCCTATTAATGTAGTAGATGATCAAAATGGTCTGCTTTCCAATTCTGTGAAACAGATTGTATGTGATTCTTTAGGAAATTATTATATCGGTACCGCCGAGGGGCTGTCCGTTGTATCCCTCAGCGGCGGAGTTAAGGTGACCGGATCATTGGATCAAATTAAAAATGTAGTCTCGATGACTGCGGATGATAACGGAAATGTGGCCGGGGTAACAGAGCGAGGAGATGTATTCTGGATCAACAATGGAAAACAGATACCCGCACCGGAAGGCATTGAACCGGATGCATGCTACAAGTCAGCGTTTTTTTCGCAGGATGGGCAGTTGTATCTGGGAACAACGGATAATAAGGTATATGTTTATACAATGAAATCGGGGAAGCCGGTCATGGAATCCAGGATTGTGATGGACGGATGCGAAACAATCAATTGTTTTTACCAGACGGAAAACGGAGAATTGTTTGTCTGCTCGGATACAGGTGTGGCTTTGATTGACAAAGAGGGCAGATGTCAGAGCATCAATACCAATAATTTTAATAGTTCCATTGATAATATGCTGATGGATTATCAGGGCAATCTGTGGTTCAGTTCCTCCAGACTGGGATTATTGGAGATGTGCCAATCCCCATTTGAAGAATTATTTCCTAAGATTGGGCAGAATGTCGTCGTCAATACGACGGCGAAGTGGGATGGATTGTTGTTTTGCGGTACGGATAGCGGGTTGATTGTAATCGACGACAAAAAAGAAGTAAGTAATACCCTTACCGAACTGCTTCAGGGGGTGCGTGTCCGTTGCTTGAAAGTGGACAGTACAAATGCATTGTGGATTGCTACGACGGAGAAGGGTGTATATAAAGTTACCGCAAAAAACCATGGTGGATATCATATAAAGAGTTTTACAGAAGAAAACGGAATGCCGGGCATGCGGTTCCGGACGATCATCGAGTGCAGTGATGGTAAAATAATGGCTGCCGGAGATTATGGAGTTGCCGTTTTGTCGAAGGATTCCGTTGTGAGTATTCTCGATGCCAAACGTGGGCTGGCGAATGAGAAATCGCTTTGTCTTTTGGAGTATCAAGATGCCTGCTACGTTGGATCGGATGGAGGCGGAATTACACGAATTGATAAGGATAACCATGTTTCAAGTATTACGAAAAAGAATGGCTTATCATCGGATGTGGTTCTTCGTATGGTTTATGATCCGATTCAGGCTGGCGTTTTTATTGTCACAAGTAATGGGCTTTGTTATCTGTCGGCAGACGGCAAAGTGACGATTCTTGATCAATTTCCATACAGCAATAATTATGATCTGATATGTAACAGCGACGGAACATGCTGGATTTTGAGCAGTGCGGGAATTTATGTTGCAAATGCGAAAGATCTGGTAAAAAATGTGAGGACGGAATATCCGCTAATCAATTCCAAACGGGGATTTCGGGCTTCTTTAGTTGCAAATTCATGGATCGGAAGAGAAAATGATGATTTGTATCTATGCTGCGATACGGGCGTAGTAAAAGTAAATATGACGAAGTACGATATGGCAACAAAGTCCTATCGAATGATTTTGAATTCGGTAAAGGTTGACGGCAAGAGCATGGAGATCAATCGTGTGGATCCGTTTCAATTGTCCGCAGATGCGCATCAGATTACATTTTCACCGGAAGTGTTGAATTATTCCATGGATGATCCATATGTAAGGGTTAAGCTGGAAGGCTACGATAAGTCGGGACGGGTATGCCGGTTAAGCGAATTGAATTCCATCACATACACGAATCTGAAACAAGGGCAATATGTATTTGAAATAGCGATTTTGGATGATGTGAACGGAAATGTTATAGAGGCCGGTAGATACGTGATCGAAAAAGATATTGAGATGTATCAGAACTGGTGGTTTAAACTTTATTATGTTTGATTGCGGGACTGGTTCTCATGTGGATTACCTGGTTTATCACAAGATCGAAGATGCAGAGAACCTTGCTGAAGCAGAAGCTGGAACTGGAATATGCAAAGAAACAGATCCAGATGAGCAATGAAACGATTCTTTCGATTGCACGCACCGTGGATGCAAAGGATTCCAATACGAGCCAGCATTCTTATCGTGTATCGGAATATTCGGTTGCTATTGCAAACCGCCTCGGATACTCGGAAGAACAATGCGAAAATCTCCGCAAGATGGCTTTGTTGCACGACATTGGTAAGATAGGAATACCGGATGCAATTTTAAATAAGCCGGCAAGGCTGACCGATGAAGAATATGAAATTATGAAGACGCATGTAATCCGGGGAGGAGAAATTTTAAAGGATTTTACTTTGATTGATAATGTGGGAGTTGGAGCCTTGTATCATCATGAGAGATATGATGGAACCGGTTATTGTCATGGACTGAAAGGAGAAGAAATTCCAATAGAGGCACGTATTATCGGTATAGCAGATGCGTTTGATGCGATGACCGCAAACCGTGTATATCGAAAACAACTGGATCTTGATTTTGTGATTGGAGAATTAAAACGCTGCAGCGGAACACAATTTGACCCGCACCTTGTAGAAATCATGCTTTCGTTGATTGAGGAAGGCGTTATCGATGCAGAACGGTTATATGCGAAAGCAAAAGGAGAGCAGAAAGAATGAAAAGAGTATATACATTGTGCATAATAACCTGTCTGGTGATGTCGTTGTTTTCTTTT
Source organism: uncultured Lachnobacterium sp. (assembly GCA_900549895.1). Lineage (GTDB taxonomy): Bacteria > Bacillota > Clostridia > Lachnospirales > Lachnospiraceae > Roseburia. The sequence goes on along the minus strand of URQG01000019.1, from coordinate 1,541 downwards.
GGAATCCATAAAATAACCAGAGAGGATGAAAAGCATCTGAAGGTTGGATTCATATTTGTAGGGGATGAAATTACACCTTATACCAATAATTTTATTAAAGCCAGAGATCATGTGAAAGAAGTGTATGGGGACCGGATTGAATGTGTGACCATTTATAATGTGGCAGAGGGACAGGTGGAATCGCATCTTCAGGAGCTGGTTGATGAAGGCTGCGACTATATTATCGCAGCCAGTTATGGGTATGGTCCGGATGTGAAAGCCATCGCTGAACAGTATCCGGATATTCAGTTCTGTGTCCCTACAGGAGATAACGCAAATTCGGATCCGGTTCTGCCGAATTATCATAATTGTTTTGGGGAAATCTATCAGGGCAGATATGTATGCGGCAGAGTTGCAGGAATGAAAATCAAACAGATGATCGAAAAAAATATCATCACCCCCCAACAGGCAAAAGTCGGCTATGTGGCGGCTTTTCCGCTGCCGGAAGTAATATCCGGTTATACCGCTTTTTATCTTGGGGTACAATCGATGGCTCCGGAAGCCACCATGATCGTTAAGTATACCAATACATGGTCAAGCTATTCACTTGAAAAACAGGCTGCAAACGAACTGATTGATGAAAACTGTGTGGTTATCTCACAACATTCGGATACCATTGGTCCAGCTACCGCTTGCGAGAATGCAAAACTGGAGATCCCGGTCTATCATGTTGGATACAATCAGAGTATGACGGACATTGCTCCAACCAAATCGCTGATCAGTTGTTGTGTTGATTACTCGTATTATTTTGAGCAGTCGATCGGGGCCCTGCTCCATGATAAGAAAATCGAAGATTGCATCGATGGACGGACGTATGGACAGGATGCTATGGCCGGTCTTGATAAGGGCTGGGTACGGATTCTGGATCTCAATGAGACCGTTGCGCCAAGCGGAACAAAGGAAATGGTTGAGGACACCATTGCAAAATTAAGCAAGGGAGAATTGGAGGTCTTTTCCGGACCATTTACCGGTGTGAGTGTGTTTGATCCGAATGACAGGATCGATCTGAATTCTCCGTATAAAGAAAATGAACAGTCATCCTCGCCGACTTTTTGTTATATTCTTGATGATGTGATTTCGATGGAAGAGATGAACGAAAAATAGAAGCCATAATAGGAATATGAAAATGGATCCTATGCAAGGATGGTATACTTCATACATAAAATAAAAACACCCGAATCGTCAGATATAGGTTGAAAATCTGTATTTAGCGAGGCGGGTATTTTTGTTATATTTGTCTTTGCATTCCGGATGGAAAATGTTATAATAACGACATATGAAAGAGAACGGATAAGTGGATATCCGATTGGTTAAGATAACAAGAATAAGACAGGAGATGAACGATAATGTCAGAGACAGGGGTATTAATTTTTATTGGATGCATCATCGGAGTTGCAGTGCTTGGAGCAGTGATTGCGGTAATCGCAGCCGTATCGGGAGCTTCCGCAGCGATTGTGGACGATGAGGAGACAACCGAAAAAGAGAATATGTAAAACTAAGGC
>URQG01000018.1 GCA_900549895.1 uncultured Lachnobacterium sp. | reverse complement strand
GGAGATGTGTATAAGAGACAGATTAATAAGTAGACGTCTTGCCTGCCAAGACACCCCATTTATATTTTAAGCGGAATAAGGATTAAGAGTTTAGCCCTAAAATTATAGGTTTCCACCATTACTACTGCGCAAATTTTTGGAGATTTGAATTTTATCAAAAACAGCTCCCCAAACCATCAGTATATCTCAAGTAACAGGATTTGGGATGATACACTTTTTTGAAATTATTTTATGCGACTGCTCCTGCGTTCCATTGTCTTGGATAATAGCGCTCATTTACAATATTGACAAAAACGATCCAAAATCGTTGCAGGAGTTAACTCGCATAAAAAATTGAGAAAAAGTCGGTATCATTCCGAATCTGTTATACTTCTAATAAATAATGGTTTGGGGAGCGTCACTTTGTCACAAATTCAAATCAACAAACCCGAATTTGGATTACTGTCTTGTCACATGTAAAGATATATGCTATACTCACTGTCGTGCTATTTGAATCTATGAGAGTTGAGCAATATGGAAAATGAAACTGGAAGAAGTGTCAACTTTCGTATTGATAGAAACTCGAACGCACTAGAGAGTAGCAGAGTTACATTCTGTTACGCAAATTATCAAAATGCATGCAGTGATAGCTGCATGTCAGGAAAGTATGGCGAATTATGAAGACAGACGTATTAATTGTGGGAAGCGGATGTTCCGGTTTGTACTGTGCACTGCAGCTTCCGAGAGACAAACAGATTACAATCATTACGAAGGAGGATGTTCCAAGCAGCGATTCCTACTTGGCGCAGGGAGGCATCTGTATGCTCAAAAATGATGCGGACTACGACAGTTATTTTGAAGATACGATGAAGGCCGGCCATTATGAAAATGATAAGGAGTCGGTTGATATTATGATCCGTTCTTCACAGGACGTGGTCAGGGATCTTCTTTCTTATGATGTGGATTTTGCGAGGAACGAGAACGGAGAACTTGCTTTTACCAGAGAGGGCGCGCATTCGGATAAGCGAATTCTTTTCCATGAGGATATTACCGGAGAGGAAATCACAAGCAAGCTTTGGGCGGCAGTACAGAAGCAGGAAAATGTGCGGATTCTTGAATATACCACCATGCTGGATATCGTGACCATGGATAATGCTTGTTATGGGGCTGTGATTCGCAAGGCAGACGGGACTCTTGAAGTGGTTGAAGCGGATGAAACCGTGTGGGCATGCGGCGGAATCGGAGGATTATATCGTCATTCAACAAATTTCCGTCATCTGACAGGGGATGCGCTTGCATTGTCATTGCTTCATCATGTGAAGCTGAAGGATATCAATTATGTGCAGATCCATCCGACGACGCTCTATTCGGAGCATGAGGAGGACCGGAGTTTTCTGATTTCGGAATCGGTACGTGGCGAGGGCGCAAAACTTTATAACAAAAAAGGCGAGCGTTTTGTCAACGAACTTTTACCGCGTGATCTGCTGACGGAAGCAATCTGTGAGCAGATGGAGAAGGATCACAGCGATTATGTATGGGAAGATTTAAGAACGATTCCGGAAGCAGAATTGCACACGCATTTTCCGAATATCGTTGAGCATTGCCGTAAGATGGGCTATGATGTTACGAAAGAGTGTATTCCCGTCGTTCCGGCGCAGCATTATTTTATGGGAGGTGTGTGGGTCGATCATGAGAGTCACACTTCAATGGAACATTTGTATGCGGTAGGAGAGACTGCTTGCAACGGTGTACACGGAAGAAATCGCCTGGCAAGCAATTCTCTGCTGGAAAGTCTTGTGTTTGCAAAGCGTGCAGCTAAGAAGATGGCAAGACAAGCGGAGGTACCGATTAAGAAAAAGAATGAGGCGTTTGCACAGGTAGACCTTACACAATATGAGGATGAAAAAGCGTTGCAGACGCGTTATCGGGAGGCGGTTCGTGAAGCGATTAAGGAAGCAGACCGCAAGATGAATGAAGCTAAGACAGCGTAGCGCAATATGACTCGGAATGGATAACGAGCAGCAGGGTATGATAGGAGATATAAGGAGAACGAATATGTACGACCAGGTAACCATGAAATTAAATGTTGATCCGTTGATTCTCGGAGCATTAAAAGAAGATATAACAAGTGAGGATGTCTCTACAAACAGTGTGATGCCGCATCCGCAGGCCGGCGAGGTTGATCTTATCTGCAAGCAGGATGGAATCATCTGCGGACTGCAGGTGTTTGAGAGAGTATTTACATTGCTTGATGAGTCAACAAAAGTACAATTTTTTGTGCAGGATGGCGAAGCGGTGAAGGCAGGGCAGCTTATGGCAAAGGTACACGGAGATATCCGTACGCTTTTGTGTGGAGAGCGCACAGCGCTCAATTATTTGCAGAGAATGAGCGGCATCGCAACGTATACACATGAGGTTGCTTCGCTGCTTGCCGGAAGTAAGACAAAGCTCCTTGATACAAGAAAGACAACTCCGAATAATCGAATTTTTGAGAAATATGCAGTCCGTACGGGTGGTGGTAACAATCACCGCTACAATTTATCAGACGGAGTATTGCTTAAGGATAATCATATCGGAGCTGCCGGTGGTGTGAAAGAAGCAATTACAGCAGCGAAAGAATATGCGCCTTTTGTAAGAAAAATCGAAGTGGAAGTCGAGAACCAGAAGATGGTGGAAGAAGCGGTAGAAGCAGGTGCAGATATTATTATGCTTGACAATATGGACACGGATGCATTAAAGAAAGCAATCGCTTTCATCGATGGACGTGCGGAAATTGAAGTATCCGGAAATGTGACAAAAGAAAATATTGCAAGACTGGTTGATCTTGGTGTAGACTTTATATCAAGCGGAGCACTTACTCATTCTGCTCCAATCATGGATATTTCATTAAAGAATCTGCATCCAGTGGATTAACGGAAAGGTGGTAGTGTTCTCTGTTATGAATGGAGAAGAAAGACGAGAAAAAATCGTGAAGATGCTGACAACTGGCAGTAAACCGATTCCCGGTGTCGCTTTGGCGAAGCAGTTTGATGTAAGCCGGCAGGTGATCGTGCAGGATATCGCACTTCTTCGTGCAAACGGAATGAATATTTTTTCAACGAATCGGGGGTATTTAATCCAGAAAGATTCCGTTATGAGCCGAGTGTTTAAGGTGTTTCATTCGGATGATGATGTGGAACGGGAGCTTACCACTATCGTAGATCTGGGTGGAATGATTGAGGATGTATTTGTCTATCATAAGGTGTATGGTGTACTCCGTGCAGAAATGAACATTAAATCCCGCATGGATATACGAAGATATATGCAGGAGATTGCGACCGGAAAGTCGAGTCTTCTTAAAAATGTTACATCTGGATTTCATTATCATACGATCCGGGCAGACAGTGAAGAAATCCTGGATATGATACAGGAAGAGCTTGGAAGGCAAGGGTTTCTTGCCAAGCTGCAGGATTATGAACCGGTTGATTTTTGGAACAAGGAGGCATAAGGCCTCCTTTTATTTATGCAAAGCAACGGGGCAAAATCCCTGCCTGTACGAGATCATGGCGACTGCCGCGACAACCGGAGAAGGTCGCAGAGCGTGTTTCTCATAGTTCGTTATGCTTTGTGGAGAAAAGAATCATTCAAAGAACGGATTTGACACTCACAATGGTGTAATGCTATACTTTGACTAATCATCACAACAACAATTTTGGAGGAGAATGAAAATGAGTGAAGAATTTATGAATGGAGCAGGTGGCGAGCAGGGAAATGCGAATGGGGAGCCACAGGGATATGTTCAGCCGGAGCATTCACAGGAATATGTTCAGCCGGAGCAGAGCGCGGATTCCTATTATTCCCAGCAGAACTATAGCCAGGTAAATTATGATCAGAATGCAAATACGGCAAATGACTATAGTCAGACAGGATACAGTCAGCAGACACAGTATCAGCAACCGTACGGACAGCAATACCAGCAGCCGGGGATGGCAACAAAGAATGACGGTACAGGATTTGGTATCGCATCACTTGTACTCGGAATTATCTCTATTTTTACGGGATTTTGTTGCATTAACTATATTTTGGCAGTTCTTGCCATCATTTTTGGTATTGTTCAGATTGTAAGAAGCAAACAAAAGGGACTTGCGATCGGCGGTATTATAACGGCTGCAATTTCTATTGTCGGTGCAACCATTTTCTGGATCTTTGTCAGTGTTGCAGGTTCTTCTGCCACAGATGATATGGGACCGTTACAGGATTATATTGAAGAGTATATCGAGCAGAATAACGATGCATTCTAATTTATGATATAAAATAGCAAAAAATATGAATCAGTCAGAACAGATGGCAGAAAAGATGATCTGCCGTATTGAAAAAAGCCATAGTGATCATCCGCCTCTTTTGGTGGCAATCGACGGACGATGTGCGGCGGGAAAGACAACGCTTGCATCCATCCTTGCGGATCATTTTTCGTGCGATGCAGTTCACATGGATGATTTTTTCTTACAACCGAATCAAAGAACACTGGAGAGGCTTGCTGAACCGGGAGGCAATGTTGATTATGAGCGGGTTGAAGCCGAGGTGCTTCAACCCGTAAAACTTGGTCAGGGAATTGTCTATCGAAGATTTGACTGCAGTCGGATGGCTTTGGGTGAAGAGATTGTGGTCCGACCGGGGAAACTATTGATCGTGGAGGGCGCTTATAGCTGTCATCCGCGTTTGAGAGACTATTTCGACCTGCGGATTTTTGTATCCATTGATGCAAAAACACAGATGGAGCGTATTATCAGCCGAAACGGAATCGAACGTGCCCAGATGTTTCGGGACCGATGGATTCCGATGGAAGAGAACTATATCCGTGCGTGCAGGGTAAGTGAGTGCTGCCAGATGCATTTTGACGTAAAGGATGCGCATGTACAGGCAGATGAAAAATAACAAGGTAATGTGAGACAGATGCAACGTGAAGCAGAAGAAGTAATTAGAGATAGGGAGTATGCAGTGTCAATAAAAGAAAAAATCATGGAAACACTGTACAAATATAAATATGTGGAAAAGTATCTGACGGATGATATCTTCCAGACCCAGACAATGCTTCTTGCTTCGCTTGCAATGAACATTGCGGCGGCAACGTTTAAGTTTGCGATGGGCATGTGGTTTGGTTCCAAGTGGCTGATAACGGTGTCCTTTTATTTTATGGCACTATCGGCAATGCGATTGCTGCTTTTGAACAGGGAGCGCAAAAGCAAGAGCCTGGAGACACCGGACCATAAGCGTTTGTATGATCTTAAGAGTTACCGGGCCTGCGGATTCCTCGTTTTGCTTATGAATATGTTTGTGGGCGGAATGATCGTACAGATGATCGTGGACAATGAGGGGTACGATTATCCGGGAATTATGCTGTATCTGATCGGTTTGTTTGCAATTGCCAATTTTGCCAACGCGATCTACAATGTAAAGAAGTATTGGCATATCTATAATCCGATGATCTCTGCCGCCAAAAGACTGAGCTTTTCCACTGCCCTCGTGCTTCTGTACACATTGCAGACTTCCGCTCTTGCACGGTTTGGAAACAATCATGAGCAGCTGCGACGGCTTTTAAACTCGGTGTCAGGTGCAATTGTGGAACTTGTACTTTTTACCATGGCGCTGCTTATGATTATAAGAGCGAATCAGGAAATGCGTAACCTAAAGCACCTTGATCCGAAAGGGTGACGGCTTCCGGGAAAAAAGATTCCGCAGAAAAGCCATAATCAAGGCGAATAGCCCCTTGACATTCAAAATAAACCTTACTATACTTAAGAGCAAAGATAAAAACGATGACGAAGACAGTAACTGTAACACGAACGTTTCAGAGAGCCGCGAGGGTGGAAACCGGCACAAGTAATCTTACAGTGAATATCACTTCCGAGTTGCGGATCGAAAGTCCGGGGATAGAAAGAAATATTCCGATGAGTAGAGTCCGACGCTTTTTCCACGTTACGGAAACGAAGTATGCAAATCCTGAGCTCAGGATTTAAGTACATGGTAATCAGGTGGTATAACGTGCGCCCGCGTCCTAATTACTGGATGCGGGCTTTTTTTCATTCATTGTTATAAATTTTCTAGGAGGCAATTATGTACAACAAAGTTGATACGAACATGAACTTTGTCGATCGCGAGAAAGAAGTTGAAAAGTTCTGGCGTGAGAATGACATCTTTAAGAAATCCATGGAGAACCGCAAGGAAGGTGAGACTTATACTTTCTATGACGGACCACCTACAGCCAACGGCAAGCCACATATCGGACACGTATTGACCCGTGTGATTAAGGATATGATCCCAAGATATCAGACCATGAAGGGCAAATATGTTCCTCGTAAGGCCGGTTGGGATACCCACGGTCTTCCGGTAGAGCTGGAAGTTGAGAAAATGCTCGGACTTAACGGTAAGGAGCAGATCGAAGAGTATGGTATGGAGCCTTTCATCAAGAAATGTAAGGAATCCGTATGGAAATACAAAGGAATGTGGGAAGATTTCTCAGGAACCGTTGGTTTCTGGGCTGATATGGATAACCCATATGTAACATACGATGATAATTTCATCGAGTCTGAGTGGTGGGCTTTAAAGACCATCTGGGATAAGAAGCTTTTGTACAAGGGATTCAAGATCGTTCCTTACTGTCCTCGTTGCGGAACCCCGCTTTCTTCACAGGAAGTTGCACAGGGATACAAGACGGTCAAGGAGCGCTCCGCAATCGTTCGTTTTAAGGTTACAGGAGAGGATGCTTACTTCCTCGCATGGACCACAACACCTTGGACATTGCCAAGTAATGTGGCACTCTGTGTGAATCCGGATGATACTTATATCAAGGTTAAAGCAGCAGACGGATACACCTATTATCTGGCCGAGGCACTTGCCGATAAGGTACTTTCTCCACTCGCAAAGGAGGAGGGACAGAAAGCTTACGAAGTACTTGAAACTTACAAAGGTAAAAATCTTGAGTACAAGGAATATGAGCCGCTTTATGACTGCGCCAAGGTTGTTGCCGATAAGCAGCATAAAAAGGGATTTTTTGTAACATGTGATACTTACGTTACGATGACAGATGGTACCGGTATCGTTCATATCGCACCTGCATTCGGTGAGGATGATGCGAATGTCGGACGTCATTATGACCTTCCGTTCGTACAGTTTGTAAACGGAAAAGGCGAGCTGACCGAGGAAACTCCGTTTGCCGGATTATTCGTTAAAAAGGCAGATCCGGAAGTATTAAAGGATCTCGATGCAAGAGGACAGTTATTCGATGCTCCGAAGTTTGAACATGAGTATCCACACTGCTGGAGATGTGATACACCGCTCATCTACTATGCAAGAGAGTCATGGTTTATCAAGATGACAGCCGTTCGTGATGAGCTGGTTGCCAACAATAAGACTGTAAAATGGATTCCGAAGTCCATCGGAGAGGGACGTTTCGGAAACTGGCTTGAAAATATTCAGGACTGGGGTATCTCACGTAACCGTTACTGGGGAACTCCGCTCAATATCTGGGAGTGCGAGGACTGCGGATGTCAGGAGTCCATCGGAAGCCGTGCCGAGCTCGCTGAGCGTTCCGGAAATCCGGATGCTGCCAAGGTTGAGCTGCACCGCCCATATATTGATGAAGTTACATTTACCTGTAAGAAGTGTGGCGGCACCATGAAGCGTGTACCGGAAGTCATCGACTGCTGGTTCGATTCAGGAGCAATGCCTTTTGCACAGCATCATTATCCGTTTGAGAATAAGGATCTGTTCGAGCAGCAGTTCCCGGCACAGTTTATCTCAGAGGCTGTCGATCAGACACGTGGATGGTTCTACTCTCTGATGGCAGAGTCTACACTGTTATTTCATAAGGCCCCTTATCAGAATGTTATCGTTCTCGGACATGTACAGGATGAGAACGGACAGAAGATGAGTAAGTCCAAGGGTAATGCAGTCGATCCGTTCGATGCACTGGAAAAGTACGGTGCAGATGCGATCCGCTGGTATTTCTACATCAACAGCGCACCTTGGCTGCCGAACCGTTTCCACGGTAAAGCCGTACAGGAAGGACAGCGTAAGTTCATGGGAACACTGTGGAACACCTACGCATTCTTCGTACTGTATGCAAACATTGATAACTTTGATGCAACAAAGTATACACTTGATTATGATAAGCTGACTGTTATGGATAAGTGGCTTCTGTCGAAGCTGAATTCCGCAGTGGCAGCAGTTGATGATAATTTAGGCAATTATCGTATTCCGGAAGCCGCTCGTGCACTCGAAGAGTTCGTTGACGACATGAGTAACTGGTATGTTCGCCGTTCACGTGAGCGTTTCTGGGCTAAGGGAATGGAGCAGGATAAGATCAACGCCTACATGACATTGTATACCGCTTTGGTTACGATCTGTAAGGCGGCCGCTCCGATGATTCCGTTTATGACAGAGGACATCTATCGTAACCTTGTATGTTCGATCGATCCGTCTGCTCCGGAAAGTATCCATCTGTGTGACTTCCCGACCGTTGATGAGAAGATGATCGATAAGGATCTTGAGAAGGCTATGGATGAGGTACTCAAGATTGTTGTTATGGGTCGTGCGTGCCGTAACAGTGCCAATATCAAGAACCGTCAGCCGATCGGCCAGATGTATGTGAAAGCACCGGAGGCACTCAGTGACTTCTATGTCAATATTATTGCAGATGAGCTGAATGTAAAGAAAGTAACATTTACCGATGATGTAAGCAGCTATACCGATTATCAGTTTAAGCCACAGCTTCGTACCGTCGGACCGAAGTACGGCAAGTACTTAAAGCAGATCCAGACGGCTCTTGCAGAGTTGGATGGCAATAAAGCGATGGCAGAACTCAAGGCCAACGGATGTCTGAAACTTGACAGTATCAGTGATGAGGTTGTATTATTAGAAGAAGATTTACTTATCACTATGATTCAGGCAGAGGGCTTTGTGACCGAGGGGGATAACTATGTAACGGTAGTTATGGATACGAAGCTTACACCGGAACTCATTGAAGAAGGCTTTGTACGTGAGCTGATCAGTAAGATTCAGACAATGCGTAAGGACAAGGAAGCCGGATTCGAGGTTACCGATCATATCGCAGTATCTTACGATGCGGATGAGAAAGTAAGTGCAATCTTTGATAAATACAGCGAGGAAATCAAGTCTGAGGTTCTCGCAGACAAGATTACAGCAGGTAACTTATCCGGATATGAGAAAGAGTGGAGTATCAACGGTGAGAAAGTAACTCTTGCAGTAGAAAAACGATAAGAATAAAAGGAGGGGGCAAGGCATACGCTTAGCTCCCTTTTTTGGAACAGCAAGTAAAGTAGGAGGCGTAAATGAGAGACAAGGTTTTTAGTAAAAAGGAATTTATTAAAGCGGTCACAGAGAATGTAAAGACGATGTACCGCAAAAACTTAAAAGAAGCCAGCCAGCAGGAAATCTTTCAGGCGGTATCTCTGGCTGTCAAAGATGTTGTCATGGATGAGTGGATGGCAACACAGCAGACAATGGAGAAAGACGATCCAAAGACACTTTATTATATGTCGATGGAATTTTTGATGGGACGTGCGCTTGGTAATAACCTGATCAACTTAGGCGCTTATACCGAAGTGAAGGAAGCACTCGAGGAGATCGGATTAAATCTGAGTGTTATTGAGGATCAGGAGCCGGATCCGGCACTTGGAAACGGCGGACTCGGACGTCTGGCTGCCTGCTTTATGGATTCACTTGCAACACTTGGATATGCAGCTTACGGCTGTGGAATCCGTTATCGTTATGGTATGTTTAAGCAGCAGATCATTGATGGATTTCAGGTCGAAGTACCGGACACATGGCTCAAGAACGGTTACCCGTTCGAACTTCGCAGACCGGAATACTGTTACGAGGTGAAATTTGGCGGACGTGTGCAGGAAACAACCGATGAGAATGGTGATCTGAAATTTGAGCATGTGGATTATCAGTCTGTATTTGCAGTTCCTTATGATATGCCGATTGTCGGATACGGAAATCATGTTGTAGATTCCCTGATGATCTGGGATGCACAGCCGAAGGAAGAGTTCAAGCTCGATTCCTTTGACCGCGGTGATTATGATCAGGCAGTGGAAGAAGAGAATCTTGCGCGTAATCTTGTTGAGGTACTTTATCCGAACGATAACCATGTTAAGGGTAAGGAACTTCGTTTAAAGCAGCAGTATTTCTTTGTATCTGCAAGTATTCAGCGTGCATTGGCGCGTTTTAAGAAACATCACAGTGATCTGCATCAGTTACCGGAGAAGGTAACATTCCAGATGAACGATACCCATCCGACCGTTGCCGTTGCAGAGTTAATGCGTATTCTCGTGGATGAGGAAGGACTTTCATGGGATGAAGCATGGGATATCACAACACACTCTGTTGCCTACACCAACCACACGATTATGGCGGAGGCTCTTGAAAAGTGGCCGATCGACATCTTCCAGAGACTTCTTCCGAGAGTGTATCAGATCGTCGAGGAAATTAACCGTCGATTTGTACTTGAGATTCAGAATCGTTATCCGGGTAATGATGAGAAGATCCGCAAGATGGCAATTCTTTACGATGGACAGGTGAAGATGGCAAATATGGCAATCTGCGCCGGATATTCGGTAAACGGTGTTGCAAGATTGCACACAGAGATCCTGGAGAAACAGGAGCTTCGTGACTTCTACGAGATGTTCCCGGAGAAGTTTAATAATAAAACCAACGGAATCACACAGAGAAGATTCCTTGCACATGCAAACCCATTACTTGCGGACTGGGTAACAAAGCATGTCGGCAAAGAGTGGATCACGGATCTCTCAAGAGTCAGCAAACTGACGTCACTTGCAGACAATGCCAAGGCTCAGCAGGAAGTGATGGATATTAAATATCAGAACAAAGTACGCCTTGCAAAGTACATCAAGGAGCACAACGGAATTGATGTCGATCCGAACTCCATCTTCGATGTACAGGTAAAGCGTCTGCATGAATATAAGCGTCAGCTGATGAATATTCTGCATGTCATGTATCTGTATAACCAGTTGAAAGCCAACCCGAACATGGATTTCTATCCGAGAACATTCATCTTCGGTGCAAAGGCGGCAGCAGGATACCGTACCGCAAAGAAGACGATCAAACTGATCAATTCCGTAGCGGATGTGATCAATAATGATGCTTCAATCAATAATAAAATCAAGGTTGTATTTATCGAGGATTATCGCGTATCGATCGCAGAGTGGATCTTCGCGGCAGCGGATGTCAGCGAGCAGATTTCTACTGCAAGTAAGGAAGCATCCGGAACCGGTAACATGAAGTTCATGTTAAACGGTGCGATCACACTCGGAACCATGGACGGTGCCAATGTTGAGATGTACGAGGAAGTCGGCGCAGACAATATCTTTATCTTTGGTATGAGCGCAGAAGAAGTCATCGCACATGAGAACCGCGGCGATTACAATCCGGTTGACATCTACAATAACAATGCGGATATCCGTCAGGTATTAAATCAGCTGGTAGATGGTACTTACTCCGCAAATGACAGAGAACTGTTCCGTGAGCTTTACAACTCACTCTTAAATCCACCACAGGGACAGGTGGCAGACCGCTACTTTATTCTGGCAGATTTCGAGTCCTATGCAAATGCACAGAAGAAGATTTCTGCATATTATCAGAACAAGAGTGCATGGGCAAAATCTGCAATCCTCAATATTGCGCATGTCGGCAAGTTCTCTTCCGACAGAACCATTCAGGAGTATGTGGATGATATCTGGAAACTTGACAAGATTACAGTAAATATGTCCGGGATTTAAAATATGGATACGACAACTTCTTCAACAACTCCGGTAGCCGGAATTTCCGGCTACTGGCTGAAGATGATCGCAGTCATTACGATGCTGATCGATCACACAGCCGCGTCAATTTTGGAGCAAATGCTTCAGGTTATGCCTTCCTGGAGTCCGATCACGATGGACAATTGGCAGAACTGGTATCGGCTTGATATTGTTTTAAGGGGAATCGGAAGGATGGCATTCCCTATCTACTGTTTCCTGTTGGTAGAGGGATTTACCTACACGCACAGTAAGGCAAAATATGCAACCCGTTTGTTTATTTTCGCTCTCATTTCAGAAATTCCGTTTGATGTGGCTTTAAATAAGAGCATCATTGATATGCGTTATAACAATGTGTTCTTTACCTTGTTTATCGGTCTTATTACGATTTGGGTGTCAGATTATGTACTGGGTCAGATGCGGAATAAATTAAGCGGTAAGATGTCTGAAGCGATGCTTACGGTTATGAATCTGATCACTGTGTTTGTGATACTCTTGGCAGGATGTGCTCTTGCGGAGGCGGTATTCCGATGCGATTACGGTGCAAGCGGAATCTGTGCCATCTACATTATGTATATGTTCAGAAATCAGCGGATGGCGGGATTTGCGACCGCGGTATGCATGCTTGGTGTGCTGTCCGGGACACTGGAATTCCTTGCGCTGCTCATGCTGATTCCGTTACATTTCTATAATGGAACGCGCGGTAAGCAGCACAAGTATTTCTTTTATGCATTCTATCCGGTACATTTACTCATTTTGGCAATCATCTGTCAGGTGATCGGACTGGGTGTCCAGCTGTAAGAACTGTTTCAAATTGCATAATTGATCATTAAAATTTTGGACGCCAAGATCGTACAGTTCCTGTTCGGTTTTGGCGTCTTTGCAGAATGCGGAGAGATCGTGGTCGATCGTCGGCGCAAAAACGAAGGCACTGCCGTCCTTTTCGTGAGCGTTGACATCCGCAATATTCTGGCGATACATCAGGTGACGGTTGTCGACTGCGGCAAGAAGCTTTGGGTATTTGCGCAGGAGCGGCGCATACGCAAAGCGTAAGCCTTCCTTCTGCTTCACATAGCTGCGTGGATTGCTTAAGATGACAACCACGCGGTCACAGCCCTGTGCGAAGGCACGTTCCACAGGAATGGAATCGGCAACGCCACCGTCGTAGTAGAGATGACCGTTGTAGGATACCGGGCGGCACAGTGCCGGAAGCGCACACGAAGCCATGATGGCAGTGTAGTCATCCTGCTTTAAGTCATATTTGTTGAAGTAGGTGGCTTCTCCGGTTCCGGCATCCGTGGCGACAAGCTCATATTCACTTGGGTTTGCCATGATCGCAGGATAGTCGATCGGATCGGCACCGCCGGTGTTGGTCAATGTTCCGTAGATAAACTGCAGTCCGAAGAACTGCCCGGTACGTAAAAAGTTGCGGACGCCCATATATTCCGGGAGAGTAGTGTGTTGTGTATAAAAGCGCAGATTTCGGTCTCTCTGTCCGGCAAGGTAAGAAGCCACATTGGCAGAACCGGCAGACACGCCGATGCAATAATCAAAATGTATATTTTCGTCGAGAAAACGGTCAAGAATTCCGGCATTGTAAGCACATTTCATTCCGCCGCCTTCAACCACAAGTCCTGTTTTTCCCATAATTAAAACCAGCTTTCCTTTTGTCTGTGCAATATTTTATGCATTTTACAAGAAAAAAGCAAGAGAGGGTTTTCTTGTAAAAAGTTATATAAGGTTATATAATAAAACAAAAGTTATAGAATGATAAAATGCTAATATTCTGCCGGAATACGATCAGTATCTGGATGAGTATGTGTACAACAAAATCTGGTCGGAACTGTCGGAACTGGATAAAGAGATTTTGACGGAACTTGCGACAGGAGAAGAGAATAAAGTAAAAGACATCAGGGAAAAGCTTCAGATGAGCTCGAGTCTTTTTTCCGTGTATCGGGATCGCTTGAAAAGAAAAGGTGTTGTAGACACGAGCGAATACGGAAAGATAACATTTGCATTGCCGAGATTTGGCGAATATGTAAAGATTCATCAGTATTAGAAAGGAAAAACACATGGCATTTACGCATCTTCACACCCATACGGAGTACTCACTTTTAGATGGTTCCAACAAAATAAAAGAATATGTAGCCCGCGTCAAGGAACTTGGCATGAACAGTGCGGCAATCACGGATCACGGTGTGATGTACGGTGTGATCGAGTTTTATAAGACGTGTAAAGCGGCAGAAATCAACCCGGTCATCGGCTGCGAGGTGTATGTGGCACCGAATTCGCGCCTGGAGCGTGAGACGAGCCACGGGGAGGATCGTTATTACCATCTGATCCTTTTGGCTGAGAATAATAGGGGATACGAGAATCTGATGAAGATCGTATCGATCGGTTTTACGGAAGGATATTATTACCGGCCGCGAGTGGATTTCGAGACACTTGAGAAGTACCATGAGGGACTGATCTGCCTGTCTGCGTGTCTGGCGGGAGAGATTCCTCGCTATATCGTGCGGGGCTTTTACGAGGAAGCCAAGGCTGTCGCATTAAAGTATGCGGAATGTTTCGGCAGGGACAATTTCTTTCTGGAGCTGCAGGACCACGGGATCGCGGATCAGAAGATCGTAAACCAGCAACTGATACGTATGAGCCAGGAGACCGGAATCGGGCTTGTGTGTACGAATGACGTGCATTATACCTATGCGGATGATGTGGAGGCGCATGATGTACTGCTTTGTATCCAGACGGGCAAGAAGATTACGGATGAGGATCGTATGCGCTATGAAGGCGGGCAGTTCTATGTCAAGAGCGAGGACGAGATGCGGGCGCTTTTTCCTTATGCGCAGGAAGCGGTCGACAACACGCAAAAGATTGCGGATCGCTGCCATGTAACGATTGAATTTGGTAATTACAAGATCCCGAAATACGAAGTGCCGGAAGGGTATGCGTCGGCGTATGAGTTTCTGAAGGCATTGTGCGACAAGGGATTCGAGGAAAAATATACGAACAATGATTCCTACACGAAGGAACAGTGTGATGCAATCTACAAGGATATGGAATACGAGCTTGGCATCATCGAGAAGATGGGATTCGTTGAGTACATTCTGATCGTGTGGGATTATATCAACTGGGCCAAGACACATGACTGCTGGGTAGGACCGGGACGTGGTTCCGGTGCGGGCAGCCGCGTGTGCTACTGTACCGGTATCACGAATATCGATCCGGTGCGTTACAATCTGCTTTTTGAGAGATTCCTTAATCCGGAGCGTGTATCCATGCCCGATATCGACGTGGACTTTGAGTACGCGGAACGTTCGCGTGTCATCGAGTATGTGACGGAGAAGTATGGCAAAGACTCCGTGACCCAGATTACGACGTTTGGAACCATGGCGGCGCGAGGTGTCATTAAAGCAGTTGGCAAAGCACTTGATTTCCCGTATGCTGAGATGGACCGCGTGGCGAAGATGGTGCCGATGGAACTGAATATCACGATCGACAAGGCGCTGCAGATGAACCCGGAATTCCGAAGCCTTTATGACGGCGATGCGCGGATGCATGAACTGATCGATATGGCGAAGCGCCTTGAGGGCCTTCCGAATCACACGTCGGTCCATGCGGCAGGTGTTGTGATCTATCCGGGCGTGGCGAGCGACTATGTGCCGCTCGGACGTGCGAGCGACGGCACACCGACGGCGGAATACAATATGATCCAGCTCGAGGAACTCGGACTCCTTAAGATGGATTTCCTCGGACTGCGCACACTGACCGTGATCAAGGATGCGGTCAAGAATATCAAGGCATCCAGAGGCATTGATGTGGATATTGATCACATTGATTTTAACGATAAGGGAACCCTTGACTTCATCGGATCGGGCAGGACGGAAGGCGTGTTCCAGCTCGAGTCTGCAGGAATGCAGAATTTCATGAAGGAATTAAAGCCGCAGAATTTTGAGGATATCGTCGCCGGTATTTCACTGTACCGTCCGGGTCCGATGGATTTTATCCCGAATTACATTAAGGGAAAAAATAATCGTGACACGATTACTTATGTGACACCGGAACTCGAGCCGATCCTCGAGCCGACATACGGTTGTATCGTTTATCAGGAACAGGTTATGCAGATCGTGCAGCAGCTTGCCGGCTACACGATGGGACAGGCGGACAACATCCGGCGTGCGATGAGTAAGAAAAAGCAGTATGTCATTGATGCGGAGCGCCAGAGCTTTGTGCACGGTGACGAGAGCCGCGGCATCAAAGGATGCGTGGCAAACGGAATCGATGAGAAGGCCGCAAACAGCATCTATGATTCCATGGTGGACTTTGCCAAATACGCATTTAATAAATCCCATGCTGCCGCGTATGCAGTTATTTCCGTGCAGACAGCGTGGCTGAAGTGCTATTATCCGGTTGAGTTTATGGCAGCGCTCATGACTTCGGTCATCGATAACTCTGCAAAGGCAGCGGAATACCTTCTTCACTGCAAGGAGATGGGAATCAGCGTTCTTCCGCCGGATATCAATGTCGGACAAGGTGAATTTACGGCAGAGGGAGATCATGTCCGTTACGGCTTATATGCGATTAAGGCATTGGGACGGCCTGTGATCGATAAGATCATTGAGGAGCGTAAGATTGGAGGACCGTACCGCACGCTGCAGGACTTTATCGAGCGTACCGCGGAGCGGGATGTGAACAAGAGAGCCATCGAGAATCTGATCCTGTCTCTTATACACATCTCCGAGCCCACGAGACGCGTAGTAATCTCGT
>URQG01000017.1 GCA_900549895.1 uncultured Lachnobacterium sp. | reverse complement strand
TGGATCCGTTCATCTTAACGACCGTCAATGTGCCGTTGGATTCATTCCAAAGGATTTCTTCTACCAATTCGTTTGCTTTGGTCAGATCAAGTTTCGCTACATCCAGCGCAACGATACGATTATCATGCTCATCAATTGCCCTATCCATTGCACCCATATTGGTTTCATTTAAAGGTGTATCATCGGATGGAAAGTTTTTGTATCCTATTTGACTATAAATTTTCTGATATGACATAGGATTCCCCCTATTCTGCGATGTAAGAATCTACCGCGTCCTCAAATGCGTCTCTGTCAGCTTTGAAAATATCCTTATTACTCTTGTAAAGTTCCTCGTTCTGAATCGCGTAGTTTACATTACGCTTTCCGTCTGCTTGGATCTGCGCGCTAAAATATACAAATGGGGTAGCCTTTCCATCTACCTCAACCGAACTAACTCCACTCACATTAACTGTTTTCTGAATTGCTAACATAATAAATCCTCCAATCTTTGTAGTTGCTGTTTCAATATATTGATTTCTCCACGTGTGGTTAAATTTTCAATCTTTAACTGTTCAATCTCTTTGTGCTGTTCCTGAATAAGAGAAAGCATAGGCGGAATCACATACTTGTAATTCCAATCCATTATGGTTCCGTAATCGTCCTTATCTACCGCAACTGGATATACTTTTTCAAGGTTTTCTGCAATAAATCCGATGACTAATTTGTCATATCTGCAGTCAGCCATGTTTGACAAATAATCTGCATTATATTTGTACTGAAATATATCTGCATCATATAGTCGATGCGGATCTAACGCTTGTTCGGTTATCTTATCACTTATTGAATTTTTAAAGCGTTCAGATGAACCCGTGTAATGTCCAAAATGATAAGTCGATGAATTGTACCCAATCGGAAGTAATGATGATCCGGCTGATGGCGAACTTCCAAAATAAAAGTCCTCCGCGTAACATCGGTTTACACTTATGCTTGGTTGTCCAGCTAAAGAACCCGCACTTGTTGCATAGCTAGCATTTGTCGCATAGTCAGCTGCTTGCGCTGTTCTTGCAGTTCGGACAACTGCACTATCTTGTACCCAATCCTGCGTTGCGACCTCTTCTGATCCAATCAAGATTGCCCCATTCCCTGGCACATAAATTACTCCCTTATCTATTACAAGATTGCCATATTTTCCTGTCTGAAAAAATCTTTGCCCATTTATGGTTCCGCCATCTAATCGATCACAACTAATCGTTCCGGTTGTGATATTCGCACCATTGATTGTTGTCGCACCAGCCTGTGCTAAATCCTCAACCCGTACTACACCGGTAATTGTAATATTGGCATTCTCTGATGATTCAGATATAACATCTCCTTCTGAATTCAGAAGCTTAATGACAATCCCAACCGTTTTTTCTCCGCCAGTTACAGACATCTCAAATCCGCTCGCAGTCTGCTCAAACTTAGAACTTGTCTGTTCCTCCAAATCTTCATACTGTGATAACAGATGATCCGCGTTACGCTCCAGCTTGCTTGTCCGTCTCTGCACGCTCTCCAACGTCTCACGGGTTGAATTTGTCTTTACGGTATGTGTCTCTGTACCTTGCGCCACAATAGAATCTCTCTTGCTCTGAACACCGGTTAAGGTTCTCTGCAGGATATACGTTTCTACGATCTCGCGACTCGTGTTAAATCGAATTGGATCGCCTAGCTCCAAGCATGGATTGCCGACCGTCGTGCAACTCTTGATCGGCGTGTATGCTGCCTGTGCCATAATCGGAAGAACATTATTTGCAATCTGCTCCAGCTCCGCTCCGGTCTTATCCGATACCAAGAAGTTACCGGAAATCACATAAGTATTGCCAGGATTTCCAACAATCGCGCCGGCAGTGTTATCATCCGCGCGAATCTCCAACTGCGTGATCGCTTTACTCTGAAAATCCTCATAATCGAATGTGAAATAATGTCCGGTCATGGACTCCGTATTTGCATCAGACGGAAACAGATCATCTCGCGGATACAGATCATCTGCCGGATATAATGCGGACGTAATACTTGGCAGGATCACATACTCAAACTTGCCGGCGCGGTTCATATTACCGAATGCTCCGTTGATCTCGCAGATTGCTTCAATGATGGTCTTACCACTGATCGTAGCCTCGGCAATTACCGAGGAATCCTCGGAAGATGAAGCGATCAAAGTCTTGTTAACTGTCATAAAATCATTAACAAGCGTGGCCTCTTCCTGCTCGACTCCAAGATACGCAAAAAAGCTATTGCGGAACTGCTTAAGCGTCATTGGAAAGCTAAGTCCTGCATACCAAGCTTTCACATCTGCATTGAGGATGTCGTACATGGCATCGTAAGCCGTGATCTGACGTTTGGTGCGATCTGCGGTCGGAACTGCTGAGAAAATTTTGTACTTGCCGTATGTAAACGGATCATCCTCGTTTCCTTCCAGTGTTTCAACTGGGCGAAGCGTATTGCCTACGAGTCCGGCGGGCATATCATGTGCGATAAACGAAATCTGATTCGGCAGGCATGATCCAAACTTCAGCTCGGATCCGTCATTCAATGACTCTGTAAGCGTAAACGTGTCTTGCTCACGCATGGAATTGTCGATCACAATCCTCGTTCCGACCACTTCAATATTAAGCTGCTTATCGATAGAACTCGTGTAATAAAGTTCCTTATTCTTGCCACTTATCATAAAATCTCACCGCCATATCCAGTAAAAGCAATGCGCCATGCATCATATTCGATAGTCTTTTCATCCGCATATCCAACGATCGGAGTTACATCCGGCACATAACAATACATCGTCACATACCGCATAATCTCAGGACACCACGCGGTCACAAGGCATTTCTTTTCGCGTCGGACGCTAACATACTGCGCATTGATCTGCTTCATAAAAGCATTAAATTTCTTCTCGCTCATGCTTGGAACCTTCCACTCTGCTTTGAGCACCTGGTTCTTAACCGCATCCCGGTGGAGCTCACCATTGTCATCTCTGTGTGAATTTAGATCCTGTCCCAAAAGAGGGGCTTGAAATGTACTTGCTGTTATGTATTCAAAAGGGACTGTGTAATTCCCCACCTTAATTAAATAACCGCCGTATCCCATTTCACTCCACCTCCTTACATCTCAAATGCTGGATTTCCGGTAGTCCGGAAGTATTCATTTGCTTTCTGCTGCGTCACTCGGAAGATTCCGTTCGGATCTCCCTCTACTTTAAATGTAACATTAACATTGCTTCCATTTGTACCAATTACCGAACGAACCGCACGCGCTACGCCATCCGATACAGATGCTACAATCTGATCATTATTTACTACTGAAGTATGACCGCCGATCGTGCCGACTAGCTCGGGTCCTGCCTCACGCGCGATGAAAAGCTGACCAGCCGGAGCATTTTCGGTACCCAATGCGTACTTGGTGATATTGTGCCACATACCACCGGTATAGATGCCGCCATTGGCTTTCTTTGTAGCTTTCGTACCGACGTTAACCGTCTTACCACCGAAAAATCCTGTTACAGATGACCACAAGTTGTTCAACGCATTCTTTGCAAATCCGATTGCTACAGTCAGCGTTTTTCCCGCAGTAGTGTTCGACCACTCATTCTTAACATTTTTCCACCATTTACTTCCATCCTTTTTGACATCGGTTGTAAACTTCTTTACTTCGCCAACCTTATCACTCCAATAGGATTTGACATTCTTCCACCAGGTGCCACTTTGATTCTTAACATCAGTTGTAAATTCCTTTGCCTTGCCAACCTTTGATTTCCACCAACTCTGGGTATTCTTCCACCATTTAGAGGCATTGTCTTTGACATCAGTTGTAAATTCCTTTACTTTACCAACCTTCTTGCCCCAATAATTCTTAGTGTCTTCCCACCATTCTTTTGCCTCATCCTTTACTTTTGCCTTAAATTCAACATAATTATCTTTAAGTTCAGAAAATCCCTTCTGGATTTTCTTGAACAGCTCCTTGGCATACTTAGAAAAACTAAAGGATGATATTTTTTCTTTCCAGCCTTCAATAATACCAAGGAAGATATTTTTCCCGTAAGGCTTCATTTTTTTTGCCGGTGAATGAATCCCAAACACCTCACAAATTCCATTTCCAAGCCACGTAAAGAAATCCTTTATCGGTTCAGCGATCAGCATCGCTGCGCCCAAGAATCCATCAATAATACCTTCGAAGATATATCCTCCAAAGTCCATAAACCCATTTCTCTTACCATCGAATGCAGTCTTAAAATTTTTCAACATATCATCGAAAAGAGAGCCTGATTCATCCCAGTTAAAAAACGTACTTAAACTTATCGGAACTGAAATAGTAGTTTCCTTGCCTGTTTCATCATGTCCCGTTTTATGATCCATGAATCCTTTTTTGATACGCTCTTTAAGGTCTTTAATTCCTTCCTTCATATCATCGCTATGCTCTACCAAAAACTTTCCGATATGAATTCCAACTTCTAAAGCCACTCCTGCAATCGCAAAAGACAGATTTCCTCCAGATAACCGGAAACCCGCATATCCAGCGACAATTGTTTCCAATAAGGTTTTCTTCCAATCGTTGTTATTGTCAGCTATCGTAAATGCAATTGTTCCTAATAAAATTGCTAAACCAACACCATCAAGTGTAATATTTTTCCCTCCGCCCTTATTGGTAATTCCCAAGATGCCAGAAATTGCAGATGATAATAATGGTGCCAAACCACCGCTTGCCAAACCAAGAATCGTAATAATGCTTTGCGGTGTTAATTTTGTAAGAAATTCTTTTAGACCGTTAAATATATCCTTCCAACTTAAGTTATCTATAAATCCACACACAAAGCCCCATAAGCCATCTGCCCAAGCATTGACAGTGGCAGCAAGTGCATCGAAGTCAAATGTTCGGAAAAACTCATTGATTTCTGTCGCAATCGATTCCCCTGCATTATCAAAATCAAATGTTGTTCCAAATGCAAGAGCAAGATAAATCGCCGTATTCAGGGCACTTGCTATAGTCCTTCCAACCTCGCCAAACAAATCCGGACTGATCAAACCGTTAAGGAACAATGCGAGTCCGGTTCCAAAGCCTGTTGCTGCTGCATAGGCCTTATCCCAATTAATCTTTTTCAATGTCTTTTCAATTTCATCTCCGATGAATTTTCCAAGGCCTTCCCAATCACCCGATGCAATAGCTTCTTTGATCTTGTCCGCCAAATCTGCAATGTTCTGATCAATCGGAACCTCTTCGAACATATCCGAAACATTTCCGCCACTACCACCGGATCCACCAGAACCGCCGCTATCGTTCGAATTCAGGTTGTTCAATTCATCAAACGATTGTAACTGTCCTTTCAGTTTCTTGGCGGAATTGGCGGCTTTATCTAGTCCAGCAGCATAGTCTTTAACCTGCGTGGTTGCTTTTGTCCATGTAGACTTGCCGATCAGTGCCGAAATAAACTGATTGACCTTATTGATAGCCGCGGTAATCAGATTGATAAACCACGTAAGCGCGGGCCCGACTGCACTAATAATAGGCGCTGCCAACGCTCCGAATGCATTCTTCAGCGTAGCGACTGCACTTGTGAGCTGAGACATCTTCGCATTCACATCTGAAGAATACTTTGCCATGTTCTGTGTGCCGTCCTTGATGGCGGACAACATGGCATTCCATCCTTTGGTAATCCAATTGAAGATGAACATCGAAAGGGCGATTCCTTTCAGCCGAGTTGCAAAATTATGTAACAGTCCACTCGTTTGCTTGGTCTTGTTAGAAAACGAATCAAGCCAAGATCCGGTGCTACGTCGCGCTTTATTTGCGCTATTTGCCACCTTATTCTCTTTTGCCGCAAGTTCCTCCTGCTTCTTTGCGAGCGTCTGCATTTGACCATTAGTATCTCTAAGCTGATTCTTGAGCTTCTGATACGCATCAGATGCTCGGATTGCACCTTTATCAAGATATGCCATCCCCTCTTTAACCATTTGAGACTGATATTTTTCGGCAGCACGTATATCCGCGCCTACTTCTTTAATTTTTCGATCGAGAGAATCCCAGGCGGCACCGGATGTCTTGCCGCGCGCGATCATTTCCTGCTGCCGTTGCAATAGCTTGTCAAATTCCGCCGTAGATTTATGCAATGCATCAGAGATATACTTATAATCCTCTGTTGGGATTTTGGCATTCTCCATCTGCCGCATCTTCTCCGTCAACTCAGATGCCTTTCTCGCGGCTTTCGATATCTGATTTTCAAGTCTCAGCATCTGGCTCGAAACATTCTTCGTATCTATTTTTGTGTCAATCTTAATTGATCCATCATAATCAGACATCTACTCACCTACTTCCTGCCGCGTGTTTCTGCCATCATTCGGTCATATTCATCGATGGCATTCTTCTCGTCCTCTGTGTACTCTCTCTTCTGCTCCGGCTGATCCAGAGCATATATCTTCTGTGCCTTTGCCAATGCCTTGCGATATTCCGGTGTCGAACCGCTCACCGGCTTCTCCTGCCGCTTTGACACGACCTGCAAGAAGCTGGACTGTTTGAAAGGCATATTCCAAAGCAGTCCACAGAACATCCACCAATGCATATAATCAATGCTTGCAAAGTCTATCCCATAGATCTGCCGGAAATCAGCATAGATGCGCCACTGATCGATGTCGTAATCAACCACGCGCGTCTTATCTCCGTCCGTATCCGGATTGTCGTGAAACCATCCGGAAAGAAACCACTCTACACACTCACCAAGCGCCTCGCCCTGAGGATGTTCACGCAGATACTCTTCCCCGTTCCCGTCCTCATCCGCAAACATGAGCCACACGAACACGTCACTTTTCTCATAATCCGTCAGGTCCCGATCATACTTTACCTGCAGCATCTGGATCCCAATTGTAAAATCCGTATTCACTTTGTATCCGTGCCACTCTTCCGGCAGATCATCGATCAGAACATTATTCATGCTTTACATCCTTGTACTCCTGGATCAGCTGATTCTTATTCTTGTTATGCTTATTGCGATTATGCCTGCGTGCTGCGCGGTTCGGAGAATACTTCTTGCGAATTTTTTCGTTTCGCATCGAAAACAGCTCATTCATTACCGGCATTACTTTATTCACGAAGTCGATCAGTGCATCCTCATCCGGCGTAAAATCCTCATGGCGCTCATAGCACTCTTTGAAGATGTTGCGGATCGTGTCTTTGCCGAATAGTGCATCAATCTCCGCGATCATCCGGTTTAAAACATCAATACGGACTTTGGATGCATCTACAATGATATCCATCTTCACGTCATCCGGAAGATCATCAAAACTCTGGCTCTCATACTCCTTGTACTTCTCTTTGAATACATCCGCCATGCCACTTCCGGAATCTGCGATTTGCTCAAGATTCTGGATCAGTTCAACAAATCTTCTTGCTGTATCAGCGTCTGCTACATTGATTCTCAGCACCGTCAAAAGTTCCTCTTCCTCGTTATAGATGCTGATTTTTCTCACACCATCATCAAAACTTAATCTATTTTCCATAATCATTACCATCCTCTCTTAATCCGGGGCGCGAAAGAGAGGTACGCGTCCCGGATATGCTAATTGTTGATTAACAACTATTCCTTTGATCCTGCACTCGCAGCATCTTCCTTTTTCTTCCAGGTAAAGGTGCCGCCAGCACCGATTGTGATTGTTCCCTGTTCCACTTCTCCATTACCATTAATCTGGATAGATGATGTAAGGGTATCTCCACCTGATCCACCGGTACTTGATGGGCAAACTGTAACCGGAAGGCGAATGCAATCACCTGTGCCGGATTTAATGTCAGTCTTGTAAAATCTGTAATAATATGTATTACATTTATCCCCCGTCGGGAATGTCTTGAACATCGTGTCAATTGCGGTCTGCATATCATCAGACAGATATTCGCGGGATGGTGTCATAGAAAACGCATATCCCTTTACAGTATTGGACGCATTCTTCATGTTTACGTACTGCTTAGATTCGGTGTTTGGTCCCCAGTCCTCTGTCAGTTCCGTATAGCCATCGCCCATCTCGGCAAGTTTCTCTGTAGAGCCAGTAAGTGCTCCGATGTCCAATAAGGACACCATGTTGGTACGATCTAATGCCATGTGTATTTCCTCCTGTTATTTTTTGTAAAAATATATAAGTTGCATATTTACGCCGTAACCCATCTGTTTTTCATCCTGCATAATTGGCAGGACTACAGATGTACGTGCGATTTCCTGTAATGTCATGTGTGGATCAGCAAATTCAATGCCGGTATCTTCCAGCCATTTGCTCAAATTCTCCAGAACCATCTGTGCATCAATGGATGTTTTGTTGCTTGTCGGGGAACTGCGGTATACAATCTGGAATGGCATCTGTGCGGTATAGCTGCCACTCACATATTTCTTTATGTACCGCGCACCGGACAGTGGGTAAATTCCGATGGAAGTATCAGTGTTGATACTGTTCCACTTCACGTTTTTATTGCTTGCCTTAAACGTCTTGGGAAAGTTCGGATACTGCAAAATCAGATCCAGCACCGCATTCTGCGCACTTTCCGCGTCTTTTATGGTAAGTTTCTCTGTCTCTTCCATCACACACCTCCAACCTCAAAATGCGGCATGATATCCTCATACCGGTCTACCGTCGTTACTTTGTATACAGAATCCAGATTGTCATGTGCCCATTCGTAAACACCGGAATTTGGAAGCTCCAAGTCGATATGATCGCCTTTAATGAAAAAATCATCTGTCGGATGGAATGTGATATAGTTCGCCTTCTTATCATCTGGAAGTGCATCCCACGCTTTCGGCTCCATGTATGGTTTTCCCATTTTGCCAAGGTTGGCAAAATGGATAAACAGCTTTACCGCATCCGTGCCATCCATGCCGCTTTTTGTTACATTCGCGCCCTTGGTTTCCACAAGGTTCACATTCTCCAATAAGGTCAGATAGCACTTCTCTTCCTCGGTGTCCAGATCACAAAAGCAGTTAAACAGTGTCACCGTGTCGTTGTAAAACAGACCAAGTCCCATTTTTATTCTCCTACAATGTCAATTCCATACTGCACAGCGCATTCATGCTCGATCTTGCATCCTCTGTAATCTTTCCAGCCCTCTGCGAAATAAGCACAGTCAGCTGTTGAAAGCAATTCCAGAGACTTTCCAAGAAACCATAATGGCTTGGCATCATGTGGTGCTGATTCAAAAAACGAATCAATAACCTCTACCTTTCCGAAGCGTTCCGTGACTGCTTTGATAATCTTGTCTCTTTCTGCCTTGATTTCCTCATCGGTTTTATCTCGCATAGGCTGTGAAATAAATAATTTCTTCATAATTAGTTACAACTCTCCTTTCCACATTTCGTACATTTCCAGATATGTTTCCGGATGTAATGGTTTCCGTGTGTGCAAACATCCATGTACGCATACGGCATCATTTTGTGCTTGCAAAATAATCTCTTTAAAAACATCACTCCACCCCCGCATAAAGCAATCCGGTACCGGACAGGTATTCGCATACCGTGTCGTAACACAACCGATTCTGTGCCACCTTGTCATTCAGCACCTTATCCACCAAAGTTTCATTTGTCCCAAAGCTGATCGACTGACCGCCCGAAGACATGGACTTTACATTGCCCTCCTGTGGATCATTCGCATGATTGGTTTTGTAGTCAATCTTATAGAGTAGATCAGCAAGTGCGCATGTAACTTTCTGAATCTGTTCGTCAAATTCTTCCTTGGCAGCATCGCCGATATGTCCGTAGGTCAGCTGATCAAGTTTATCTGCCGCGCGATCTTCCCACTTTGGGAAAAGGGATTCCCCGATAGAATCCCCATAGTATTTTTCTTTGTAGAAGTCATACGTGGTGTATTTCATCTTGGAATCCCCTTTCTACTACCCTCTGGTAATGATTCGCATAATATTGATTGCCTTGATCGGATAAGTAGCATTTGCATCAGAAGAATTATTATGAGCGATCTCCCAATTGGTTCCGGTCTCAAGTTCCTCGGCAGTCGGAGATACAATGCTTGTATTCTTCCAAGAGATACCATAAGGAGCAAAGACCTTTCTCTGTCTTGAATACAGAGTCGTCTCGCCACCGTTCTTTGAAGGATTACGGTCCATTTCGGACGAAACCTTTACACCACAGTTTGTATACTCGATTGCCCCGTTTCCAAGAACATAAGTTGTATACTCTGTGTATGCATCAGACACTTTCTCGTAGTAGCTTGACTCTGACGGATTGCCGGTCGGAGAAGCAACAACCTTATACTCCTTGCCGGATACAGTGTAGTAGATCGTTCCTTCCTGTACTGTAGTGTCCGCAGACTTCTCATACTTGGCATCAACCCGTCTTGTCGGCATGGTATCGTCTACAAGTACGATTCTGCCATTTAAAGTCGCCAGAGGAAGATTTCTTTCGATTCCGTTGCCGTCTGTATACTTCATGTACTCTAAGAGATTAAGATTCTCCAGAATGGTAGCTGTGTGAGAATGCATAACAACAAGTGCGAAGTTCGCTTTCTTGTCTCCAAGTGCCACCTGCATACCGGTGTTGAGCGTTGTGGCACCAAAAGTACCATCCTCATTTGCAGAGATATCATAAGTATGCTTCGTTACGAAGTTCTTACCTTCTCCGGTGTTCATAGAGAACACGCCTTTGAGTGTGCTGAGAAGTGTATCCTGGTCTACATCGTCCCAAAACTCTGCAACCTCTCCAGCTGCGGCAGAATAGTCATCCCCAGAAATATCCGATACGAAATCCTTTTCAGTCCATCCCTGTGCGCGTCCGACAACGATACGTCCCATAGAATAATTTCCACGTTCCTCAGTATCGATGTCTGTTTTGCCGTCGTAATTCACGGTCTTTCCGGATAAGCGCGCCTTAATCAGTGTCGTGATAAAGTTGCCACCCTTCTGATCCGAAAGCATCGGAGCGTACTCGCTGCGCTCTACAATCGCGCCACAGTGGAGCAGCTCATTCAAACGAAGATTCGGTGTATTGCGCACGACCGTGTCAAATACTTCGCCGTTAAAATTAACTAAATCGAATAATGCCATTGATTATTTCTCCTTTCCTCGTTTCAGATATGGTGTGATATCCATATCCGGGTTCTGATTTTTAAGTTTCATAAGTTCAGCCATAGAGAGCTGCGCTCCATCCGGCTGTCCAAAATTGTTACCAACAATCCGACTGCGGTTCTGCTGCGCCTTGAATGTCTTATCATCGATGATGATATCCGGTTTGTAATTGCCCTTCTCATCCTTGACGATAGCATCAAACAGATCCGAAATACTCTTACCACGTGCCTCATCAGAATTAAGCGTCTCAACGAGCTGCTTCTTGATTGCATCCGCCGTAATAGCATTGACAAAGTGCTTGTCTGCGAGAAAATCTGTCACAAGTCCGCCAAGCCTTGTGATCTCGTCTTTCTCCTTGCGTTCCTTACGCTCGTTCTCAAGTGTTGCAGTCAGGTCAGCAATCTTCTGATTGAGTGCATCAGCATCCGGAGCAGCGTCTTTCAAAGTCTGCAGTTCCTTTTCAAGATTCTCCTGCTTCGTTTCAAGTTCTTTCTTGTCATTTTCCAAGGTTGTAATCTTATCGTTCTTCTTCTGGACTTCCAGATCCGATACAAACTCCCCCGGAAACGCTTTCTCGATTTCTGGTGTGATCTCAACACCAAGCGATTTCAGTTTGTCGATAATATTCATTTACAAGTTCCTCTCTTTCTTAAAAGTTTTTAATCCGGTCAGCCCGGCACGAATGAGTTGCTATTTGATCCATAGCTGGCAAATTCAAAGAAAAAAGCACGCCCCAAACAGGACGTGCCATATCGACCATCCTATAATTTTTGTAGGGTAGCGAACGGATTCCTACGCTCCGTCCGGTGCTTTTCACTTGTTAATACAATTTTATCATGGGATTATTAAAGATTTGTACCAATTTTAGACATGCAAAAAGAGCCTATATTCCAAGGCTCTTTTTAGGAGAAGTTGTGTAAATCAGGGAGATTTCACAAATGCCAATGTCATCTGCACTATTATATTACAACAGATTCCACTTGCATTTGTACCAAAATTCTATATTGCAGGAACTACGTCCTTGATTCCTTTCATTGTCTTATAAATCTTCTGCATCATACTGTTTTCCTGCAGATATTCCAATCTAGTATCTCGACATCTTCCTCCGCTATTTTTTCAAGCGAGAACTCTAACATTATTGTACCCTTTCGATCGATTTAACCTCGCTTTGGTAAAATTCAACCAGCGATCCATCACATTCGATAGTGATCCCGATCTCCTTGCGTTCTTCGTCCGACCTTTCTTCCGCATCAGTAACTTCTTGTGCCATACCAATGTAGGCATTTCCATCGGCATCAACGATTTTTACTTTTCCACCATACTCATATCCCCATAAATTAACCATAATTATCTCCTTTTATCGGAACGATATGTGCGTTTTTCTTTCCATAATGGATAACCGCTTTGTTTGTGTCAATATATTGTCCATCACAATAATATTTTCCAATTATATCATCACATATGATCTGCTCCTGCGGTCTAGCATTACCATTTCTATCTACCTTAATTATACCAGTTCCTGCCTTTGTTTCAATGATTTTCTGTGCTTCTTCTTTACTGACAGTAATTATGCTTTGCGGATTTCCTCCACTAGAAAGTCTTGACTTAAGATATTCCTGATATTTCGTAGTTCCAATGGAATGCTTATCGAATTGCTGCATGCTTAGTTTGGTTGAATACTGACCATTGCGTATCATATCGCTTATTGCACTTGCCGGTATCTGTGGTATTCTTTTCCGATTCATTTGATTTTTATACGCCGTTGCCCTGCCATTCGCCGTTGCCGCCTGCTTCCTCTTGAATCCGGCAACCTTGACACGGTCATACTGCCTCTGCAATTGATTCTCTGCACAAAATATACCATAATTGCGATTCTGCATCCGCAACCTTGCCGATAGCTTATCATAATCGCTCTGAATGTTCGGATCATCCGGAAATGCTTTCATCTCCTGCCCCTTCATAAGGAGCTGACGTTTGGTCTTTCTGATCGCCCGCTCCATCGCTCTCTGCCTCTGCTGCAGATCGTACAGTTCTTGGCTCTCATGGATATCTATCTTCGGATTGCCGTTTTCGTCCACATATGGATTGTGCAAGGACTTGTCCCACGGTTTATGCGAATGTCGGCAATTATACCCATGCAATCCCAATGGATTGACCACATGCCCCTCTCCGGTCTGCGGATCTATATCATACCCAGTAGATTCAAGAAGATTCGGTGCATCTGGATCAGCACCACGAATCTTATATACCTTGCCTTGCCAATGATCGTGTGACTGCAATCCTGTCGGATTATTCTTGTCGTGTCGCGCTCCCATATGAGCAGATACAAGCACATACTCCGCACTTGCCTCAACAATATACTTGTTTGTGACCTGTGCCGCTGTCTGATTCATGGATGTCATTATACAACATCGCACTGCGGCTTCCAATGACCGGCGGGATCCGGTTGGATAACTTACATTCATTCCATTCTCGGCATATCGATCTAGCACCTCACATATTGCACTACTATAAGACTGTAAGCCACTTGCCACGCGGAAATCCACTTCATTCATCAAATTCAGTAGATCTCTCTGTGATTGGTCAATGGTCGTGTTCGTAAGATTGCTCAACTCTCCGAATGTCTTCATCATCTCTGCGTTCATAGCAGTGATCACGGCATTATTTTCGAGCGGTGGTTGTACACTTGCCAATCTCTCCAATACACTCTCATCGTCCGAAAAGGAAGTCAGCACGCTATCCCTTAAGAGACGGCGCACTTCATTTCTGCTTTTCCCTGTAAGCTGTGAGATGCGTTTGATGATTTCCTGTCGATGCAATCCTATCTGCTGAAGCTTCCACAACTCGCGATCGGCGGTACCGGATAACGAACCTGCTGCCACAAGACGCATAGCAATGTCCTGCAGAATCCAATCTTCGAGATCCTGGTACATCTCTATTAACTTGTCAGATTTTCCATAGAAATAATCCGGTGTCAGCACCTATCCTTTGCCTACCTCTCTCTTAACCAAATCAATCCACTGCTGGCCGTGCGTTTCCTTTGCCCGCTCAAACCAATGATCGGACGTGCTGGGTGTGTGATAATGTAACGGCATTCCCGTTGGATATTTCTGTTCGCCTTTGTTGGCAAAAGAACGTCCATCCTCTGTCAGATACAATTCGCCCTCATACTGATAATGGGCATATGGTGTATTCCACTCGATTTCTCCGCCGTATATTCCATCTGGATAATTCACCGCCCCTCGCAATGCTCCATTCGCAAATGGGATGTAATCGTCACAATCAGCTGAAATCTGCATATTGAGCAACTTTTGGGCATTCCGTATGTTGTTATCAATACGCTTGGTATCAATATGGATATCCACACAACCTACAGTTCTGTTATACTGCATCGCGTCACTTCCTTATCTATTGATAATCGCTAAAGCAACTATCGTTATACAAATAACCAAAATATTCATAGTGGATACTGCCATGTTCTCCCTCCTATTCTTCTCCAAATAATCCGCCATTGTTCTGACCGGCATTCTCTTTCTCGATCTCCGCAAACATCTCATCAATCTCCTGATCATTGAATCCCTCATACTCTTTGAGATACTTACGCTTACTGTACATCTTGTTCATCGCCAGCTGATATGCACGAGTACGGTCCTGCTCAAACGATGCAAGCAGATCCTTAAAATAAAATATATCTTCATCCGCTACATCCTTGTCTAATGCATTGACGTAACCGCTCGGCATATCAAAGAACACGTCACAATACTTATCCAACGCATACACAAGATCCTTGATTGCCGCCTTGAGAGCATTCCGGATATCTGTAATTGTCTCTACCGTCTCGCTATCGTCGCTCTCAATCTCGGTTGCTGTGGCAATACCGGTCTTACGATCAAGTACAAACTGTCCCTGTGAAAATCCCGCTTTGGTGGAAATCATGGAAAGAATAGAATTGATATCTGCTACTCTCTGATCTGTGAGCAGTGTCGGTACATGCTCATCAATAGTGCTCTGCGCATCAACTCCGCGTCTTAATCCTTTCACAAATCGCGGAAGCTCCACTCTTTCTTTACTTCCGGTGTTTTTGTCGCGCTTCATCAGCGCATTTTCATCAATGAATGTAAGATGCTGCGAATCATCGACCTCTGCATCCTTGCGGCTCCATGCCACGTCAAGATTTCTTAATTCCTCTAAACAGTTGGAAAATACTGCCACGCCCTCTGGGGATGCATAATCAATCGTATTGTTATACGGCATCTTGAAATACCCGAACAACGGTTTCTCCACATTAGAAATGCTGATTGACTCCGGGATATCTTTCCACTCTGGCACGTCCGTCAGCTTGATGCTTCTGCCAAGGCTGTCACTCCCCCTAGACTTAAAAGCCTTATTCTCGATCGTGTATGTTCGCCCTGCGTTCTCCCCATCCTCGCCAATCGCCGAAGTGAAATGCTGATACTCCAATCTAGTATAGTAATCATCCCCTTTGATTCTCCGATCAATGAATATAATACCAAGGATATCCCCATTGCTGTTCTTTTCCGTTACTGCAAAACTGCCAGGCATTACATAGTCGATTGCCCCAGCCGGATTGTATGTGCCGTTTGGTTTGATGATGATACCACCTGCGCCGCACGCATCCTCTACCTTGTCACGAATGGACTTCTGAATCATAGCCTTAATGCACTGATCGATATAATCTGCCCTGTCGCTGCCACTGATTGTCACATTGAGATCCAGGCATGTCTTCTTGCTGGTGTAATAGCATAAGAACTTTGCGAAGTTGATCGTGCGCACATTCTTACTCATCCAATACGGTCTGCCCTTGATGATGTTCTGCCACTCGATCTGTGCCATCTCCATCAGATCAGAGGAGATAATATCAACATTAAATTCTTTCTCTGCACTTGTTTTGAATAAATTCATGAAAAACTCCTTTACTCGTGTGAATATGTTCATATGTCACCACCCTACAATCTCATAGTAAATGCGTTATCTTTCAGCAATATTCCGTGATCTGTCTCAGTAAATACCGGCTCTGTTCCTTCGTATACTTTCAGGTCAACATCCTTCCGCAAAATATCATCTTTGCCATTATCAGAAATACATGCAATCACTTCTCTTGATTCCTTGTCTACAAGAACATAATGCTTACTCTTCGTATTCTTCATCATCTACCTCCTCGTCTATTTCATCATCATAAAGTCCATTGTTGCGACGGCTCTCCATAATCACACGGTTTAAGCCATAGATCAGCGCCATCACACAATCCTCACCCAACTTCGGATAGGCATCTGAAAAGCTACCGTCTGCCAACTGCTCATGCTCCAATGTGGTCAGCTCATGTGCAAGGTGCGGACAGCTTTCCGGATCAACCACAATCTTTGTGGTCTGCTGCAACCACTCCCAACAGTAGTCTCTACCTTTACCAGACCCCCAACGCTTCTTTGCACCGATTGCATTAAATCCCCAGTCCTGCATTTCTGCAATAGCATCTGGTCGTGCCGAATCACAGATAATTTCCTCTTCGATATACTTCTTAATTCTCCGGGCGAACGTGCTGTTCTTGCACCGCTTGGCAAATACCTCTGACACGCAATACAATGTATCTGTGTCCTCGTCAAAGTATGAAACCTCGAACGTCTGTGGATGTTCAAAACCAAAGTCCAAGCCATAATAGAAAAATGGAAGATTCTCGATCTCTGCGTCCGTGATAGTGCGTTCTTCCACATTATCGAAGATACCACCGCCGGTTCCGGTCACTTCGCCCAGGTAGTTATTGCGGTAATATAGTGGCTTATGTGCCTTGAACCACTCAGCACGTTCGAAGAATCGCTTACCGAGCCACTTCACCGGCACATTATAGTAATAACTATGGCATATTCTTGTCTGTGGTTTGTTCCGGCACTCTTCCACAT
>URQG01000016.1 GCA_900549895.1 uncultured Lachnobacterium sp. | reverse complement strand
ACGAGATTACTACGCGTCTCGTGGGCTCGGAGATGTGTATAAGAGACAGATCTGTTACATGCTGCACCATTGCCGTTATTGCTCTTTAAAATTGACATTGCATAATCAAATTCACCATTTTCAAAATTAAGTATTCCTGAAATTCTAGGTGTAAAATTCGGTTCATCAGGCTCAAATTTTCTTGTTCTTAAAGACTGTTCAAATGTCTTTCCGGCTTTCATCAAATCATAAATTGTATCTGTCTGGTCGCCGTTTGTAACGATTGTACTGTTGTTAAGGACTCTTACAGGTGCATAGATGATAAGGCTTGGATCTTCAAGCTTGCTCTCATCAAATGCCTGTGTACGGATTCCCTCTCCGTCCTCTACAAAGATCCGGTTACGGCTGTTCTCGCTGCGTCCCATGATAAAATACGCAGTCACTGCCTTCTTACCATCCCCCGTGCGTCCGATCACGATTCCTCTTCCCGGATAAGTTGTTGCGCTAAGTTCCTTGCTAAGAGCTACTTTTTGCATTTGAATTCTCCTTTCAAACCTCGAAACATTTATTTCCTATCGTCCATCCGAAACTCTGAATGACGCTTACATTAAAAAAGAGCCTACTCGTCCAGACAAACGAATTTGCCCAGACGGTCGACTCTTATTTGTTATACTCCACGTGGTTCATCCACTTTATCCGTCAGTCATATAACTAACATCATTTAATCATGGAAACGCTGCCTTGTCAAGATATCTTATTCCTGAATTATAACTCTATCCTGACCATAATGTCTGATCATGGACTCCCGATCCATGATCAGCACATAAAATACTTTTCCATACTGCAGACTCTCTACGATCCTTCCATGATCCATCACCGGAATCGATTTATCTCCTTTTCGCATCAGATGAAAGCTCACATAGTCATTGAGGTGACCGTCTCCGGCATTAATCTGTCTCCATATATCCTGCTCTACCGATTCCTGCTCATCTTCTTCAATCAGATTCCGGAACCTGCGCCCGGTAAATGTAAAGAATTCATCCAGATTTTTGCAGCCTGTAAGACGAAGCATTTCCTTATTTGCCATAAGCAATTCATCATCGTCCGGGTCAGCCCTATAGATTAAGAATGCACCCGGAAGATGCTCCGTGATGTCCTTAAGCGCAAATCCAAGCTGTGTACGCACGTCACCAAATCCCGGTTCGTAAGCCATACAGCCATTCTTACCGTGAAGCTTCACCTCATATAAAGCAGCATCCGCACACTTTATCAGACCTTTCCTGTCCCTGGCATGCTTAGGATACTCCGCATATCCAAGAGAAATGCAAAATGTGATTTTTTTATCTTTGTAGCTGATCTCCTGTGGTGTTTTTACAAAAGCGTCAAGCCTTTCCCCTACGGATTCACAGGTTTCATTCAGTAGTAAAGCGCAGAACTCATCCCCACCGGTTCTTCCAAGAACCACATTGCCCTTAAAACACTCCCTCATCGAATCAGCCAGCCGGCGTATTGCCTGATCTCCCAGATCATGACCGTATATATCATTAAGGAATTTAAAATCGTCAATATCCAATTCCACACCCACACAGTTTTGATCCGGATATTTAGCAAGCAGCCCATCCACTGTCTTATCAAAACCGTTTCTGTTAAAAATGCCGGTCAAAGCATCCGTCAGTGCCATCTTCTTCAGATTTGATCTCTTTTCCTCTAAAATCAGAAGAGTCAGAATCAGCCCGGTCAGCAAAACTAAAATTACAACGCCACCACTCACCATCAACAGAACTGTGCGGCTTCTATGCCAGCCACTCTTTGGCTCTATCAGAAGCCTCCATCTGTTTTCTCCGATTGAAAACTGATACATCATAGGATCTTCCAGCTCATTCCCGGAACCATATACCTTCTGATAAACAGCTTCCCATGGGGAGACCTCCTTCTCCAGACAATAATCATATCCAAATCCTTCTAATGCATCCAGTGAATCTGCAAAAATGTCCGGTACAACAATGGCCACATTGACAAATCCCCAGAACTGACGCTTTCCGTCTTTTTCAATGAATACCGGATTTTCAATCACAAGACCTTCTCCACCCTGTTTCAGTTTAAATGGTCCCTGCATGATCGGCACATCATGATCTCTTGCATATTCAGCATAGGGTCTGCGTTCCTCATCATGCAGGATATCAATCTTTCCCAATTCATTAACCTTCTCCGGATAACTATTCGTCACCACTCCATCCGGAGCCAGCCGTATACTCCGAACAAAATCTGTCATCAGATTCTCAGCGATCTCCTCGAAATTATCGAATTCACCATTTCCACTGATCACAACCTGCTCCAAAGCCTCCGCTATATACAGACCATGATCTAATCCATCTTCCACGCTGCGGGCATAGGTCTCCGCGTTAAGCCGTCCGTTCTCCAATTTATCTATATACATCGTTTTATACAGATAATATGCCTCTGCTCCAAGCAGGATGCAGCCTATTATAAAAACGATCAAAGTAATCCCTATAATTTTTCCTGATATATTGAATTTCTTCTTCGTCATTATTGTGTATTCCTAATTTTTAAATGAATGGATCGGTGCCGGAATACGTCCCTTGCGGTTGATGAAATCCGCACAGGAATAAGGATTAACCGGCATAACCGGTGCGTATCCAAACAATCCACCGAATTCAACCTTATCACCGACGCCTTTTCCGATTGCTGGGATCAGACGTGCTGCGGTTGTCTTCTGATTGACCATACCAAGTGCCATCTCATCGGCGATCATACCGGAGATTGTTGTTGCCTTGGTGTCTCCTGGGATTGCGATCATATCAAGACCTACCGAACATACACAGGTCATTGCCTCTAACTTCTCAAGCGTGATCGCATTGGCCTCTACCGCATTGATCATTCCCTGATCCTCAGATACCGGGATGAATGCACCGCTTAATCCGCCGACATAGGAAGAAGCCATAACGCCGCCCTTCTTAACCTGATCGTTTAACATCGCAAGTGCAGCCGTGGTACCAGGAGCACCTGCATACTCAAGACCACACTCACAGAGAATATCTGCAACACTGTCGCCGATTGCAGGCGTCGGAGCAAGAGAAAGATCGATGATTCCAAACGGAATACCAAGCTTCTTGGATGCTTCCTTTGCTACCAGCTGTCCGACACGTGTAACCTTGAATGCAGTCTTCTTGATGGTCTCGCAGAGCACCTCAAAGCTCTCGCCGCGTACTTTCTCCAAAGCCGTCTTTACCACACCCGGTCCGCTGACGCCGACATTGATGACCGCATCTGCTTCGGTTACACCGTGGAATGCGCCGGCCATAAACGGATTGTCATCCGGTGCATTACAGAATACAACAAGCTTCATACAATCTGCAGAGTCATTATCTTTTGAGATCTCCGCCGTCTGCAGGATAATTTCTCCCATAAGGCGAACCGCATCCATATTGATTCCGGTCTTGGTCGATGCAAGGTTTACGGAACTGCAGACTCTCTCGGTATTGTGCAGCGCCTCTGGAATCGAACGGATCAGAAGTTCATCTGCCTTTGTCATTCCCTTTGAAACAAGTGCGGAATATCCTCCGATCAGGTTGACTCCGACCGCCTTTGCCGCACGGTCCAATGTCTTTGCGATCGTCACAAAATCTTCGGAGGTCTTGCACGCAGCGCCGCCGACCAAAGCGATCGGTGTAACCGAAATTCGCTTGTTAACGATCGGAATACAATAATTATTCTCGATACTCTGTCCAACTGCTACCAGATCCTTGGCAACCGTTGTAATCTTGTCATAAATATTCTCATTCAAACGATCCAGATCCGAATCGATACAATCCAAAAGACTGATTCCGAGTGTAATGGTACGGACATCGAGATTCTCCTTTTCGATCATCTCATTGGTTTCTATTACTTCTCCAATATTTATCATGATTTACTCCTTCTTATTGCATGACACCTTTTTAGATTCTGTGCATTTTCTCAAAGATTTCCTCGCGCTGGCATTTGATCGTTACACCGATCTCCTCACCAAGCTTGTCCATCTCGTTTGAGATATCCGCAAAAGACTTCTTTGCCCCACTCATATCGGTAATCATCATCATATTAAAAAATCCGGATACGATCGTCTGTGAAATATCAAGAATATTTACGCCATTGTCTGCCAGATAAGTGCAAACCTT
This sequence comes from uncultured Lachnobacterium sp., assembly GCA_900549895.1. Lineage (GTDB taxonomy): Bacteria > Bacillota > Clostridia > Lachnospirales > Lachnospiraceae > Roseburia. The sequence continues at coordinate 13,309 of URQG01000016.1, read as the reverse complement.
TGCGATAATTCCTACAGTGTCCTTACCAACGACGGTAATAATTGTCTTGTCAATCGTCTTTTCCATTGTACTATTCTCCTTTTTACTCTGCCCGAAGAATCGGTGATACGCTGTCCCTTTTGGCTACAAGCATCGGGAAATCACTCGCCTTATACGGATTCTCTCCCATATCCACTTCCTGCCTTACCGACTCGTATGCCAGTTCCTCGTAATTATTTTCCTTGCTCAGATGGCCCAGTATCACTGTGCCGAATTTATCATGAAGAAGTTCGCCGAGCAATTGTCCGCTCCGCTCATTCGACAGATGTCCCCTGTCTCCCATAATCCTTCGCTTCAAAGGATACGGATACACACCGACCTCCAGCATATGGATATCATGGTTCGCTTCCAAAAGCAGGATATCCAGATTCTGCAGCTGCGAAACGATTGCCTCATCATAGGTGCCTAGATCCGTCACAACCGCAACTTTACGATCGCCTTTTTCAATGCGATATGCAACCGGATCCGCCGCATCGTGCGAAATAGAGATGGGTGTAATATGTAAATCTCCGATTTCAAATGCCTCTTGGGGCTGAATCACATGAAAAAGGCTTTCATCCATCTTGCCGACGGAGGAAGTATGCTTGATTGCCTCAATCGTATCTTCCGTTGCATACATCGGCAGACCATATCTTCTTGCCATCACTCCAAGTCCCGCAATATGGTCAATATGCTCATGCGTGATCAGAATCCCCTGCATATCCCGGCTTGTAAGATCGATTGCATTCAGTCCGTTTTCTATGCGTTTGCCGCTGATCCCCGCATCGATCAGTACATGACAATCATCGGATCCCACACAGATACAATTGCCACTGCTCCCACTGGCAATACTACATAATTCTAACATCTTAATTCTCTTTCCAATATAAATCAATACGATCCCCGTCATGAAGAGGCTGCGAAAATTCCGCTTCCTCACCATTGATCAGTGTAGCGATTGCACGTCCTCTTCCGGCTGTCAGATCAAACGTGATGCGGTCAAAAATATCAACGAATATATAGGATTCTTTTCCCATCAGTTCAACCGCTTCGCCATTGACCGTAACCACTATATTGGCCTGATTGTCCGTACTCTCCGGCTGCTCCTGCTGCATCATTGCAGCCTGCTCATCGGTCGTATCACCGGACACCGCTCTTTCAGTGCCTTCGGTAGCATTATACCGATTCTCACTCTCCGGTGCAACCCCAAAGGAAAGAACCGTCCAGTCGATCGAAAAATTATCATACACAAGTGTTTCAAAATCAGCGACACGGTTGTTGACCAGGATATCATGGTCGTGGTCTACTTCCACATCCATAAACTCTGCAACCTGACCTACGGTATAGTAGTTGCGGGTTTCAATCTCATCGCCTTCTTTAATTTCATACGAAGCCGGTTCCAGGCTTCCGTTTACCTGTACAAATTTCGGGCAGACAATGACTTTGCCATTTACAATGACCGAAATGCTGGACTCGTGATATTCCTCCAGTTGTCCGACCGTATACACCGCATCCTCTCCGGCAGTGGAAGGTTCGATCGTAATCTCACAATTCGGTACAAGCGGCGTGTTAATATTGGCCGGCTCTCCGTTTAATGTCACGATTGCAGGCTCTCCCGCCTCGCCGCGGGCAATCCGTGCCGCACCGTTTACCGTAAAATTGATCGGCATGCCGCGTTTCGGGAATAACTGATCATTCGGAAATCCCGCCTGAAGTGCCGCATCCACGATCGTCAGGCGATTGTTGTCATACAGTTTCAAACGCTCCCCGTTAAAGCGGACCATAATAAAATTATTCTTCTGTTCGTAATAATTCAGGCAGATACCGATCGGCGTAACAAGAAGCGGATCCTTCTTGATATCCTCCTGCTCAAAATTGACTTCTTTTAAGACTTCCTCGCCGCGCAAAGCAACACGCTCCGCAGGAAGATCAAGTTTTCCGGCAAGTGCCTCGGTAAATCCGTGGATCTTGCCGCCGCCTCCGACAACAAAGCAGGCGCTGACGGTTTTATCTCCGTTAAGTTCCTTAATCTTAGCAGCAACTTCTGTTGTAATCTTTTCGACCGTCGGTTGTACAAGCTCCCATATCTCATCCGCCGGAATGGTATGGGAAATACTCATGATATCCTCATAGGTCACTTCCCGATCCGTTGTGGACGCAAGCTTCATCGCTTCGGCTGTCTTGAAATCAACAAGAAAATGCTGTACGATCAGTTCCGTCAATTCATCTCCGGCATATGGAATCATGCCATATGCAATAATGCTTCCCTCTTTTGTAATCGAGATATCCGAAGTTCCGGCCCCCACATCGACCAAAGCGATATTGAGCATTCTGAAATTCTCAGGGATGGCTACATTGATTGCCGCAATTGGCTCAAGTGTCATATTCGCAACCGTAAGTCCTGCTTGTCCGACTGCCGAATACAAGCCGTCCACAACATCCTCCGGAAGAAACGTCACGATGATATCCTCCCCGATTTTGTTTGCCTTATGCCCCTCAATGCTGATAAACAGATCATCATTGAGATAATATTTCATAACCGAATATCCGACACAATAAAACTTGTATCTGGTATCATTCTGTTCCTTTAATTTGTCCTGTGCACTCTCGATTCCGAGCAGATTAAGCGTGTGTATGTCTTCCGCAGAAACCACGGTTTCTTCGGCATACTCATACTCCACATGCGTTGTAACCGTCTTAAGTACTCGTCCTGCCGCAGCGATACAGACATCGGTAAGAGGCTCCCCGATCTGCTCCTCAAGTTCTGCTTTCACAGCCGAAATCGTTCGTGCCACGCGCCCGATATCATGGATCTGTCCATCCAGCATTGCGCGCGTCTCATGTTGTCTGACACATTGCGCGACTACATTAAATTCATCATCCCCCGTAAGATATCCCACGGTACCTACAATATTACGCGTTCCGATATCCAAGCCAAATACTTTATTCATATGCTTTTCTCCTCAAGACTTCATCGATCTGTTCAAATGTCTGATCCGGCAGCCCATTATTGTCAATTACTACCGAACAGTGTCTTCGGTATTCCTCCTCACTCAACTGACTTTCAAAAATCTGATCTACCTTTGTGTCCGAATATCCTCTGGATTCCTTTAATCGAATCCTTCGATTCTCTCTACTGGTATCAATATACCAAAGTTCATCACAAATTTCATCATAATGTTCTTCAATTAATAAAGCGGCCTCCAAAACGAGAAGCTTCCGTTCTCCCCGTGCGGCTTCCATTGCAGCCTGCTGCTTAACATATTCCTTTACAGCCGGATGCACGATTGCATTCAACGCTTCTCTTTTCTTTTCATCGGAAAAGATGACGGAAGCGAGTTTCGGCCGGTCAAAATGCCCATCCCCACAATAGATATCTTCGTCTTCAAAGCATTTTCGTAATCTTTCATAACACTCTGTCCCCGGTTCCATGAGATCATGCGCGATCTCATCCGCAAGCATGACCCGGATACCGGGCTTTGATGCAAGATACTCCAATATTTTCGATTTTCCGGCTCCGACTCCGCCGGTAATTCCTATGAACTTCATCTGTCCATTCTCCTTAATGCGCATCGTACCATGTATAACCACACTCTGTTCCAACGGCAAGTTCAACCTTAAGATCCGCAGCGCCCCGCATCTCTTCCTCAAGCAATACGATCACAGCTTCCTTCTCTTCTTCCGCCGTCTCGATCAATAATTCATCATGTACCTGAAGGATCAGACGTGACTTATAACCTTCACGAATAAGCCTGTCATGCACGCGGATCATCGCAATCTTGATAATATCTGCCGCAGTCCCCTGGATCGGTGCATTCATTGCTACACGCTCACCGAACTGCCGCTGCATAAAGTTGCTCGATGACAGTTCCGGGATCGGTCTTATTCTTCCGAACAGAGTTCTCGTAAAGCCGCATTCCTTCGCCTGTGCAACCGTCTGGTCCAGAAATTCCTTGATCTTTGGGTATGTCTGGAAATAACTGTCAATAAATCCCTGCGCTTCCTTCTGTGGAATATTTAAATCCTGACTTAAACCAAAGGCGCTGATTCCGTATACAATTCCAAAGTTGACCGCCTTGGCATTGCGTCTCTGCAGATCCGTCACTTCATTGAACGGAACGCCAAATACCTTCGATGCAGTGCTTCTATGGATATCCTGATTCTCGCGGAATGCTTCGATCAGCCCTTCATCTCCCGATATATGTGCCAGAAGGCGAAGCTCGATCTGGGAATAATCCGAATCCACGAACAAATCCCCTTCCAATGGATGAAAGACTTTGCGGATCAGCTTTCCAAGCTCCATACGGATTGGAATGTTCTGCAAATTCGGATCCGTACTGCTGAGTCGTCCCGTTGCCGTAATCGTCTGATTAAAACTTGTGTGAATCTTGCCCGTTTCGTCAATAAAGTTTGCAAGTCCATCCGCATAGGTGGACTTCAATTTAGATAACTTACGGTACTCTAAGATATCTGCCACAATCGGATAATCCGGCGCAAGTTTGTCTAACACATCGGCAGCTGTAGAATATCCGGTCTTGGTCTTCTTTCCATTTGGCAGCTGCATCTTTTCAAAGAGAATGACTCCAAGCTGCTTCGGGGAATTGATATTAAATTCCTCGCCTGCCTCCTTGTAGATTTTCTGTTCATATTCCGTGATTGAACCGGCAAGCTGCGTTCCGTATTCTTTCAGTGCATCTGCATCGATACCGATGCCTTCCCGTTCCATGTCTGCGAGTACAAACACAAGTGGCATTTCAATCTCATTAAAAAGCATTTCCATCTCATGTTGCTGCAGTGCTTCGAGAAGTACCGGATACGACTTCCATGCAATATACGCCTCGTAACATGCATACGCCATTGCCGCCTGCTCATTCTCAACCAGAATCGCACCGACCTCACTCTTTCCGAGACAATCGGCCTTCGTTGGAACCATAAGTCCCAGATAATCCTTCGCTACATCATCATACGGATACTCGCCCTTCAGCGGGTTTAACAGATAAGCTGCTACCGTCCGGTCAAAGAAGCGCTTGCGAAATGCAAGATATGCATCCCACGAATCTGCCTTTGCCTCATCCGGGAAGAATTTAAGATCCGGCTTAAGATCAGCTGCGATCAGCTTACTCTCTCTCTTATGGATCAGCTGATCCACAAGTTCATCCGAAGTAAGTTTCTCGCCTGTCACAAACAGACAGATATCCGCCTCCGAAAATGCCACCGCCATAGCAGCAAACGCATTCTTCGGCGTTTCGGGAAAAAGGCACATCTGACCGTCCTGTTCCTGTTTTCCGTCCTTGCCGGATGCAAACGGAACAATATAATATCCGATCGGATCATTTCCGGCTTTCTTCCAGATCTTATCCGACTCCGCTTTATCCTTTACGATCTTAAAATGCTCCTGAGCCTGATTCTTCGGCGCATCCACTTCGAACCGGCCGAGCAGATTCTTAAACTCCAGACGCTTACATAGCAGATATGCATCCTCGGTGTAGAGATCCTGTATACGATCAAGCTTCGCTTCCGCGAAATCATACGCGATCGGTACATTCGTAATGATCGTAGCCAGTTCCTTGCTGAGTACTGCCTGATCCCAGAACTCCACAATATTCTTGGAAGCGCGCGGCGGCTTGACATTGGCAGCATCCTCATGCACCGCCTCAATGTTTCCATATTTTTCGATCAGCGCAGTCGCCGTCTTCTCACCGATGCCCGGAACACCCGGAATATTATCGGCCGTATCGCCCATGAGGGCCTTCACGTCAATAAACTCCTTTGGTGTCACCAGATAACGCGCCTTCACATCGGCAGCAAGATAATCTTCAATTTCGGTTCCTGTCTTCTTGGTCTTTGGAATTCGAATCTTGACATGGTCCGTTGCCAGCTGCAACAGATCACGATCACCGGATACAACCGAGACATCCATCCCTTCCCGTTCGCCCATTCCGGCAATCGTTCCTAAGATGTCATCCGCCTCGTAACCTTCCATCTCCACGATGCGCACACCCATCGCTGTCAGCATCTCTTTCATGAGCGGTACCTGCTGGCGCAAGGCATCATCCATCGGGGAACGGGTTCCCTTGTAGGCATCAAACATTTTATGACGAAAAGTTGGTGCATGAACATCAAATGCCACAGTCAGATAATCCGGCTTTTCCTCCTCAAGAATCTTAAAAAGAATATTAAGGAAACCGTACACCGCATTCGTATGCTGCCCTTCCGAATTCGTCAGATCCGGCAATCCGAAGAAAGCACGGTTTAATATACTGTGTCCGTCAATCAACACCAACTTTTTATTCATTGATAACTCCTTCATACAGATTTCCGCGTCTGGAATCTGTGAATTGTATTCTGCGCTAGATTGCGCGGGTTGCCTGCTTCAACCAGGCAAGTTCCTCTCCTTCAAGGAAAGGCGATACGACACGATACACATTCTCATGGTACGCATTCAGACGATTTCTCTCGGTCGATGTCATCTGGTCCGGATCAATTGCATCCAGGTCGATCGGAACATACGTAATATTCTCAAAATACATGAACTGTCCAAACTCATTCTTCTCACCCTTGTGACATACCAGTTCGTTTTCCGTTCGGATACCGTATTTGCCCTCAATGTAGATTCCCGGCTCATCCGTCGTGATCATACCTTCCTCAAACACACACTCCTTGGAAATGGCGCTATTCTGCCAACGGAAGCTGTTCGGTCCTTCATGTACATTCAATACATAACCCACACCATGTCCGGTTCCGTGCTTGTAATCCATTCCGGCTTCCCAAAGCGGCTCTCTTGCAACAATGTCAATATTCCTTCCGGTACATCCGTGCAGGAAACGTACATTGGCAAGGTTCATATTCGAGCGGCATACACGTGTAAAGTCAGCCTTCATCTCATCCGTTACCGGTCCGAGCGCAAAGGTTCTTGTAATATCGGTAGTACCTTCCAGATAGTGTCCACCGGAATCTACCAGAAGAAGTCCTTCCGGCTTCAATGCAACATCCGATTCCGGTGTTGCGGCATAATGCACGATCGCACCGTGATCCGCATAACCGCAGATCGTATCAAAACTGAGATCCAGAAAGCCCTCCTGTTGGGCACGCAGGCTTGCCAGATAATCCGATGCGGAAATCTCCGTCATAGGTATCTTGCCCACGTTCGTCTTCAGCCAATACATAAATTTACACATTGCAACCGCATCCTTCACATGTGCGTTTCTTGTATTGTCCACTTCCGTCTGATTCTTAACCGACTTCATCGCAACTGTCGGATCCGCATCATCGATCACCTGATTGGATTCTGCAATATTGTTACAGATCCGATAATTCACAACAGAACGGTCCATCAGAATCGTCTCGTTTTCCAAAGTCTTCACATAATCATAAAACGAATCATACGGCTTCGTCTGAATTCCATTCTCGTCCAGATACTTGCAAAGCGTCTCATCCACGATCTCTTCCTGCAGAAACCAGATGCAGGAATCCTTCGTCATAGCCAGATATGAGAGTACTACCGGTACATAACTGATATCGTTGCCTCTCACGTTGAGAAGCCACGCAATATCATACAGCGAAGACATCAGATGCACCGTTGCACCTTTTGTGTCCATCTTGGCTCGTACCGCAGCCATCTTCTCCGCCGTACTTCTTCCGCTATACTGCTCATCAAGGATCCATGCCTTCTCACAGGACATTGCCGGACGATCCTTCCAGATGAGATTGATCAGATCCTCATCGACAGAGAGACTTCCATGTTTCTCATCCGCAATCCGTTTCAATTCTTCTCCCCAGTGACCGTTTATCACGCGCCCGTCAAAGCCGATACAGCCGCCTTCCTTCAGTGTGCTTTTTATGTATTCGTTTACGGTCGGCACACCGTCCTCGCCCATGCGATACAGCGTCACGGTTGTCCCTTCCAGCTGCTTTGCCGCCTGAACAAAATATCTGCCGTCCGTCCACAGTCCCGCCTCCGTCAGCGTAATGACAGCCGTGCCGGCGGAACCGGTAAATCCGGTAATAAATTTTCTTGCTTTAAAATGCGTTCCGACATACTCTGACTCATGAAAATCGGCTGTCGGCACAACATAGATTGCAATATTTCTTTTCTTCATCTCCTCGCGAAGTGCAGCGAGTCTCTCCTGAATCATTCCTGATCCTCCTTCATTTCAAAAAACTTTGTATCCAGCTCCGGATAGGAACGTTTCAATGAGATCGGTTTTCCCGAGCGGTTCAGAAAACAATGGCTGCTCCGACCGGTGGTGCGAAGCTCTCCTGTTTCTTTGTCTGTCATAACATATTCCACTTCCATCTTGATTCCGTTGTATTTGACAAGCTTGGTCTGAATCACAACCGTATCGTCAAAATGAACCATACTATGATACTCAACCGAAATGGACAACACCGGACTGATGATCTCCATTTCTTCCATCTCTTTATAATTCAGCCCGATCTGCTCCATCAGATCCATGCGGGCTTCTTCCATCCACTTTACATAATTACTGTGATGGATGATTCCCATCTGATCCGTCTCATAATACTTTGCACGATGCTCGTAAGGGCGAATTTTCATTTCTGTAAATGGTCTTGCAACTTCAATTTCCTGTTTCATCATCAAATACCTCCCCATTTATCAGTAATAGGCTTGCCTTTTTATTATGCCACAAACCATGGTAAAATTCAATTATCCCTGCATTTCTTTATACACTTCGATGTAATCATTTTCATCTGCGAAAAGCACATATCTTCCGTCAACATATCCCATATATCCGCTATCTACTACATATCCTTTCATCTTATCCGCTTCCTTTCATTCACTTCCGATTCTCACGTGACTTTTTCTCCGTCACATCTCTTTGTTGAATGTATTATCGCGGATATAGTGTCCTATAATACGGACAAAAGGCTTCGGATTATCAAAATCCGAAGCCTTACACTGTTTTCTTACTATTTTAAATTAATCTTCTTTTTCCCGTTCTTCGTTCTCTGCAAGAAGCATCTTACGTACTTTTTTACTTGCAACCACATTGTATTTTCTTGCATAGGCCTCGAAGTTGGCGAGATATTCGTCATTCTTCATATGGCGCACACTCTTGATATACTGATGCGTATCGAAATCGGATGTCTCTGTCTCAATCATAGCTACCGCAACGTTCGAACAGTGCGCAGCAATACGCTCAAGATTTGTCAACAGATCATTGAATGCAAAACCCTGTTTCATCTCACACTTGCCTTCACGAAGTCTTGTTACGTGACGGTTCTTGAGATCGTTACAGAGAATTCCGATCAGCTCGCGCAGCGGCTCTACTTTGGCAGCTTTCGCAAGATCATCCTCACAGAATGCACTGACTGTCAGATCCACAAGCTCGTGTACTGCCGACTCTAATACATCTAGTTCATTCTGTGCAGATTCCGAAAAAGAAATCTTCTTCTCTGCCAGCTCATTGGCAACCTTTGAAATATTAACTGCATGGTCGCCTAATCTCTCAAAATCGCTGATTGTATGCAGGAATTTAGATACCTGCTGCGTCTGCGATGTTGACATCTCCTGACCGGTCAGCTGCATCAGATAAGTGCCGAGTTTATCCTCATACTTATCGATCAGATTTTCCTTCTCCTGTACCTTATTATACTTCTCCTGAGAATAATTGGTAAGCAGATTCAGTGCACGATAAATATTCTTCCGAGCCTTCTTTGCCATACCGTTCATTGCTGTATGGCTCTGTCCGATTGCAAGTGCAGGATACGCAAGGAATCGTTCCTCTAACAGATCAAAATCGGCCTGTTCCTCAAGATCCTCCGGACTGTCCTTAACGAGACGGAACACCAGCTTCTCAATCTGTGAGATAAACGGAATCAAAAGCAGGATCGTTGCCATACGGAATACCGTATTCATTAATGCGATTGTTACCGGTCTCATTGTCATATCCATAAACGTAAAATGCACAAACGCATTCACACTATAGAATGTAATCGACCAGAATATCATACCAAACAGATCGTTCAGCAGATATATTAATGCCGTACGCTTACCGTTCTTGTTTGTTCCGATGGAAGAAAGAAGTACCGGGCACGCTGCTCCGACACCGATTCCCATTGTAATTGGAAGTGCAGCTGCAAAACTGATGCTTCCGGTTACGGATAACGCCTGTAAGATACCGACCGAAGCCGATGCGCTCTGCAATACTGCCGTAAAAGCAATACCTACAAGAATTCCGAGGAACGGATTCGTAAACATGGTCAGCATGTTCACAAAATGCTCATTCTCCTTCAGAGGCGATACCGCACCACTCATTGTCTGCATTCCCACCATCAGGATTGCAAAACCAAGCATGATGTCTCCGACATTCTTGTATGTTGATTTTTTGAAAAACATCTTAAACACGATACCAACGATCGCTACCACAGCCGAAATGGTTGCTGTGGATAAAAGCTGGGCGATTCCGCTTGATCCGTCGATATACGACAGGCACAGGATCCAGCCCGTAATACTCGTACCGATATTGGCACCCATGATGATTCCGATTGCCTGTGCAACTTTCATCATTCCGGAATTTACGAATCCAACTACCATAACAGTCGTCGCAGAAGACGATTGGATGATTGCCGTAACGACAGTTCCCAAAAGAAGTCCCTTGATCGGGGTGTTCGTCAGCTTATACAATACAAGCTCGAGTTTATTTCCCGCCACTCTCTTCAGTCCGTCACCCATCAGGGACATACCGAAAAGAAACAAAGCGACACCGCTTAAAAGCGACAGGATGATTGTAATGCCACTCATATTTTAACTATTCCTTTTCTCCTAGTGCTCTACAAGTTCCGATTCATTATAAAACACTTTACCATGGTTTTACAATCACTTTACCCAAATTTTATAAATTACTTACTTTCATTCCCATCCGATTTTAGCCAAACAAAGATTTGATCGCTTCGATAATTTTTGCAAAAAAGTCCGATATTGCCTGCCCGATACTCTGTAATCCACCGCTTGAAATACTGTCCTGCAGCTTATCAGCCCATTCAGATGCCTGATTTGCAATGCTGTCCCAGTTGAGATCGAGCCCTTTTAATTTATCAAGAAGATTGGCGATCTTCTCTTTGTCCGCATCGGAGAGATTCAGATTGTGCTCCTTAGCTGCCTCCTCGATCGCTGCCTGAATTTTCTCCGGAGTATCCAGATCTCCGCTTGCGATCTTTCCCTTCAGATCGGCGATCATAGACTCAATCTCTTCCGGATCTCCATCGATGCTCTCTTCCAGTTCACCGGTCGTAACAAGCTCATCCATAGCCGCATCCACGACAGACTCATCCAGCGACTCCCCGGTCATCTCTTCGTATGCTTCAAAGGTTCCGACGAGTGCAGCTGTGCCCGAGAGTGCAAACGGACCCGCAACAATCACATTCGCATCCTCAATTCCCGCTGTTGCCAATGCGTTCTTGTACATACCGGCTGTACAATAGTTGATATTGTATGTGGATACCTTCACGCCGCTGCCTTTATCGGTCAACGAGATCAGAACCGATGACAATGACTTTGTTCCGATCTGTTTGCTCGGAATATAAGCATCCAGGTATTTATGTTCCTCTTCATTGTTGACATATACCACATCATACTGGTCAAAATCAGCCACATCAATTCCCATATAGGACAAAACCTTATGCTGCTGATCCGCGGTCAGATCCGCTCCCAAAGCAAGATACGGCTTATCCTTTTCTGTAATGACAACATCATCGCCCTGCTCCGTTACCTCCGTTGCGTATACTGTCTGCGGTACAGCTGCTGTACCTGCTACCGTTACGGCTGCCAGTGATATGGCAAGCATTTTCTTTGAAAACTTATTCATTTTCTTTTCCCTTTCATATTTTATTTCATCCGGTCCTGTTTCCATAGATATATCAAGAATTTTATTCATATATATATCGTATATCGATGGAATTTCCCACGGAATGTACTTTTGCGACCGCACCGCTGATCATCGGCATCATCGGAGCCAGGTGACCGATATCCAGATCCATAATGACCGGGACCTCATATTCCGCCAAAAGCCCCATAACCGCCTCATACTGATCCATTCCAAACATATTGCTTCCATAACAGTATGGTCGTCCGATCAGGAAACCTTTCACATGTTCAAACCACCCGGCATTCTTCATCTGCCAGATTGCGCGCCGGATTGACATAATATTCAGATCACAGGATTCCAGAAACCAGATGATTCCGTCTTCTTCATACCGTTCATTAAACGAACGAACCTCGTCATATGTCGTACCAAGCAGGTTAACCAGACAATCCATACAGCCTCCGACCAGTCTTCCCTTAATCGTAATCTCCTCATCCGGGAATCTTCGAAGCCGGAACGGCTCTGTCACATTGTATGGTACAAGCGGATGCTCGGCATCCTTAAAGCTTTCTTTCTCCCAACCGTCATAATTATGCACTTCCCGTTGCTTACCGCACAGAATTGCATATGCATCTTCGAGTGACGCATGCCACGGTTGCATTCCAAACGCCGGCGCACAAGGTCCGTAGACAGCTGCCGTATCACAAAGTGTTGTAAGCAAAAATGTAAAATTCGTGTTATCCGAATATCCCATAAACCACTTCGGTTTCGCCATACAGATGCGTTCAAAATCGATATACGGCACAACCTCGCACATGAGTTCTCCGCCGCCGCACGACATAAGGATCTGCGAATCCTCACTGCAATATGCTTCGTTTAACTCCTCTCCGCATTTCTGCGGTGTATTGCTGATACCGGCTCCAAGATCCACATAACAATTTTCTCCCGCAATCGTCGGATGCCCCATTCCTTCAAAAATGCGCCTTGCATTGGCAAATGCGCTCTTGTATGGTTCTGTCGCACAACCAAAAGCCGGTGCTACAAATCCGATTGTTCCATTTTCTTCTAAAAAATCAGGATATTTCATGCGTCCCCTCCTTTTTCCCCATACTACCTCAAAACAGTTCCCCTTGCAACTAAAGTATTTCTTAAAATTTGTGAAACAGCAAAAAGACCACCAGGAGCAGCTGGCGGTCTAAACAGTTCTGATACAAACTTTATATTTCATTTTTTGACTGGAATAATGTAGATAGGAACGAATATTTTTCCAAAGAGAAGTATCTTTGCGATAATGGAATGCGGTATCGTAAGCAATTTTCTGACGATTACACCACAGATAGATATCATTGAGTTCGAGCTTCTCAACTTTTCGGATATTGTTCATAAAAATCTCCAATTTCGACATCTCCCACTCAGAACGAATGTACAAAGACTGTCTCTTATACACATCTGACGCTGCCGACGAT
>URQG01000015.1 GCA_900549895.1 uncultured Lachnobacterium sp. | reverse complement strand
TCGGCAGCGTCAGATGTGTATAAGAGACAGGTATGGGTGAGGCAGTCTTCTATCAGAATGGTGATTGGGAGTTCGCACCACTTACAAATCCTGATAACGGTTATACAGTTACAGCCGAAGACTTATCAATGATGCCAATCTACTTTGGTGTTGATGATGAAAATCAGGGTCTTTGCGTAGGTACAGAGAACTATTGGGCAGTCAACCAGAAGGCTGATCAGGAAGATATTGATGCTTCATTAGACTTCCTTGAGTGGTGCATTACTTCTGACGAAGGCCGTGACGCTATCACAAACGCTATGGGACTTACAGCTCCATTTGACACATTCACTGGTGATTATGAGACAAAGAACGCTTTCGCACAGGCTTCTAACGCTTTAATGTCAGCTGGAAAGACTTCTGTAGCATGGAGCTTCAATGCTACTCCAAACGTAGATACATGGAGAGCTGACGTTGTAGCTGCTCTTACTGCTTACACAGCAGGTGAGGGAAGCTGGGATGATGTTGTTACAGCATTCGTTGACGGTTGGGCTGATCAGTGGGCTCTTGCTAACGAGCAGTAATTTTCAAAATTTCATCAAAAACTCATGAATGAAAAGGGGTGTAAGTGGCAAGCCGCTTACGCCCCATTTTTAAAAAGCGAAAGGAAACTATTATGGAAAAAGCGATTAAGAGATATTTCCCAATATTTTTGATCCCGACAATGATCGCATTTACAATTGGATTTATTGTACCATTTTTATATGGAATTTTCCTTTCCTTCTGTAAGTTTACGACAGTAACGGACTGGAAATGGAAAGGCTTAGAAAATTATACAAAAATCCTGTTTGTAAACGGCAAACTCGATACGACATTTTTACATTCGCTGTGGTACACGGCATTGTTTACCATTGTATCGGTACTTATCATCAACGTGGTAGCATTTGCAATCGGTATGCTTCTTACAAAAGGAATCAAGGGAACAAACCTGTTCCGTACCGTATTTTTCATGCCGAACCTGATCGGCGGTATCGTATTAAGTTACATTTGGTTAATGATCTTCAACAGCTTCCTGGCTCATTTTTCTAAGACGATCGTATTCACACAGTGGTACGCATTCTGGGGATTGATCATCGTAGTCTGCTGGCAGCAGATCGGATATATGATGATTATCTATATTGCAGGTATTCAGAATATTCCGGGTGAGCTGATCGAGGCAGCTAAGATTGATGGTGCAAACGCATGGCAGCTGCTTAGAAATGTAACACTTCCGATGTTGATGCCAACCATTACCATTTGTACATTCCTTACTCTGACCAATGGTTTCAAACTGTTTGATCAGAACCTGGCTTTGACCGGTGGTAATCCAGGCAAGATGTCCGAGTTACTTGCACTGAATATCTATAACACCATGTATGGTAAGACAGGCTGGCAGGGTGTAGGTCAGGCAAAGGCGGTAATTTTCTTTATTCTGGTTGCAATCATTTCATTGGTACAGAATAAGCTGACAACGAGCAAGGAGGTGGCAGAATAATGGCTAAAGAGAAAAAACAGTCAGAGATTAGTGCTGTTCGTCGCGCAAAACACGGTGGAATCTTAACCGTAATTTTTGCCATCGTCAGTTTTCTGTGGATTTCACCGATACTGATCGTATTTTTGAACTCGTTCAAGCGTAAAGCTTACATCTTTACTCATCCATTCAGCCCGAGTGCGAACTCGCTTTCAGAGGGCTGGGATAAATTTGTCAGTGGTATTGAAAGAGCAATGTGTGGATGGCTCAACTATTCCAACGGTATTCGTAAAACGAATCTCTGGGGATGTTTCGGAAATTCACTTTTTATTACCGTTGGATCGGTTGCACTCATTATTCTGTGCTGTTCCATGACTGCATGGTACATTACAAGAGTACATACCAAAGCGACAAAAGCGATTTATGTAATGTGTCTGTTTTCTATGATCGTACCATTCCAGATGGTAATGTTTACACTGTCGAAATTTTCAAATATTTTGCATTTGTCAAATCCGGTTGGTATTATTGTTGTGTACCTTGGATTTGGAGCAGGACTTGCGGTATTTATGTTTACCGGTTTTGTAAAGGGTATCTCGCTGGAAATCGAGGAAGCAGCGATGATCGATGGATGCAGCCCGCTGCAGACATTCTTTAAAATCGTATTTCCGATTTTAAAACCTACAACCGTAACGGTCGCAATTCTTGAGGCAATGTGGGTGTGGAACGATTACCTTCTTCCAAGCCTGGTACTTAACATTAATAAGTATAAGACCATCCCGATCGCCGTACAGTTCTTGAAACAGAGCCACGGACAGATCGACTGGGGTGCTATGATGGCGGTGCTTGTTCTTGCAATCCTTCCAATCATTATATTCTACATTATATGTCAGAAGTACATCATTGAAGGTGTTCTTGCAGGTGCTGTCAAAGGATAAAAGGGAAATCTTTGAGGTGTTTACAGCATGACGATAGTTGATATAGCAAAGGAGTCTGGCTATTCAGTCAGTACCGTTTCAAGAGTGTTGAACGGACGCCGGGATGTAAGCCCGGCGGCGCGTGCAAAAATAATTGAGATTGTAGATACATACCATTTTGTGCCGAACAACAACGCCAAACATTTAAAGCAGACGGTCAGTAAAAGTATATTAGTATTAGTAAGAGGTACATCAAATATGCTGTTTGCAAATGTGATTGAGGCATTGCAGGCAACACTGGAACATTCGGACTATTCGCTCCGCGTTCATTATCTGGATGAGGAAGCAAATGAAGTGGCGGAGGCGGTTCGTCTATGTCGTGAACATAAGCCAAGAGGCGTTTTTTTCCTTGGCAGTAATGCACAGTATTTTAAGAAACAGTTTTCACAGGTGGATGTACCGTGTGTACTCGTAACTGACCGTGCAGATGAACTCGGTTTTGATAACTTATCCTCCGTGTCAACCGACGATACGATAGCTTCCGAAGTGGCAGTGGATTATCTGTTTGACCATGGACATCGCAATATTGCGTTGATCGGTGGTGATCCGGATGCATCCTCCCCAAGTGAGCATCGATATCAGGGATGTTGCAGGAGTTACAAGAAACATGGTTTGACATTCGATCCAAACTATTTTGCAAAGGCACGTTACTCTTTTGAGAGTGCGTACCATGCGATGAATGAGCTCTTGTGCAGGAAACTTCCGATTACGGCGGTTTTTACGATGGGTGATGTGATGGCGGTCGGTGCGATGCGCGCTATCTTTGATGCGGGACTTCGTGTTCCGGAAGACATCTCCATTGTTGGATTCGATGGAACGGAACTGGCAGATTATTACAATCCTAAGATTGTTACCATTTGTCAGAAGTATGAGGAGATTGCACAGAGAAGTGTGGAGATTCTGTTGCAAATGATCGAACTGAAAAAATCAGCAGTTCATGAGTTAATTCCATTCGCTTTAAAGAACACTGAGAGTGTGAGGGCGCTCTCAGAGGTATAACATATTTACATATACATGAGGGGAGGCCCGGGTATCTGTCGCAGATACCCGGGTTTCATTTTCGGGAATATTTTTTGAAAATAGGGAAAAACTATAATCAACAGAGAAAAATCCTTACTTGAAATCGGAAAGAAAGACAGATAATATAAAAGAAGATGCAGAACAATACCCATGAAGAGAAAGATTGGGAGGATACATAAATGAAGAGAGGTTTGATCATGGAAGGCGGTGCAATGCGAGGCATGTTTACCGCCGGGGTAATTGATATAATGATGGAACAGGGCCTGAATTTTGACGGTGCGGTCGGCGTATCGGCGGGGGCGGTGTTTGGCTGTAATTATAAATCAAAGCAACCGGGACGTGTCATCCGATATAATGCAGCGTATTGTAATAACCCGCATTATGCCGGCGTTGGAACATTGATTAAGACCGGTGATATTTTTGGAGAACAATTCTGTTATCATGATATTCCGGATCATTTGGATCCGTTTGATTACGAAACATACCGTAAGAATCCGATGCCTTTTTACATTGTGGCAACGGATATCAATACCGGTAAGGCGGTATACAAAGAAGTCAATCAATGCGACAAAGAAGGTATGCTTTGGTTGCGTGCGTCCGCATCGATGCCGCTTGTATCAAGAGTTGTAGAGGTTGGCGGATACGAACTTCTGGATGGTGGAATCGCTGATTCCATTCCGGTCCGTCATATGGAAGAACTGGGGTATGATCGTAATGTTGTCATCCTGACACAGCCGCTTGATTATGTGAAGACCAGAAACCAGTTGATGCCGTTGATCCGGGTGAGACTTCGCAAATATCCGAAGTTGATCGAAGCAATGGAGCATCGCCATGAGATATACAATGATACTCTGGAATATATTCGGAAAAAGGAAGCGAATGGCTCTCTTTATGTGATCCGTCCACCGAAAAAAATTGATGTGGGTAAAGTGGAACACGATCGTCAGAAGCTGCTGGCAGCATATAAGATGGGGCGTGAAACGATGAAGAAACAGATGTGGAAGCTGCAGGAGTGGCTGAAGGAAGCATAAGATAAGGATATAAAAAGCGATATAACGTTTCAATCAGATCAGAAACATTATATCGCTTTTTATTATGTCAGTTGTTGTTACAGTAACCGATAGATCAGGATGGCAACCAGTATTCCGATGATTCCTGCAATTGTGATCTTGATCGTAAGTCCGAAGGTCAGGACCAGGATACCAAGGTCAAGTACCAATGGTTTCTGAAGACCGAAGGACTGACCGTAGGAAAGCCAGCTCAGAAAGGAAACATGCGAAGCGAGTTCTCCGATAAATCCGCCTAATACAACACCTGCTAAAACCAGCAGTAATAATACCCAGTAATTTTTATTTGCAACACCTCTTGCCATAATGAAATACCTCTTTTCTATCGTAAAAATACTCTTGCATTTTAGCATAAAAAGAGGATGTAGGCAATCTTTGACAGGGCAGAACGACAAATTGAGAAAAATGTATAAGATAAGATACATAAATTAGATTGACAAATCCATAATATGAATATATAGTATTTTAGTAGGAATTAAAGCGCAACTAGGAATTGGCGTTTGATTGCTCCAAGGTATGCGTTTTTAAGCAAGAAGCAGAAAAGAGATGAAATCATGAAAATATCGACAAAAGGAAGATATGCATTGCGACTGATGCTTGATCTGGCTATGAATAATACCGGCAGCCCGGTAAGCCTTAAGGATGTTGCAAAGAGACAGGGTATCTCCGATAAATATTTGGAACAGATTATTTCCGTGCTCAATCGTGCGGGTTATGTCAAGAGTGTGCGAGGCGCA
This sequence comes from uncultured Lachnobacterium sp., assembly GCA_900549895.1. Lineage (GTDB taxonomy): Bacteria > Bacillota > Clostridia > Lachnospirales > Lachnospiraceae > Roseburia. The sequence continues at coordinate 12,486 of URQG01000015.1, read as the reverse complement.
CAGGGTGGCTATATGCTGCGCAAGGAACCGGAAGAATATACCGTAGGTATGATCCTTCGATTGACAGAAGGTTCGCTTGCACCGGTCGCCTGCATTGAGGAGGACGAGGTAAGCTGTGATCGGCAGGAGAATTGTGTGACATTAATCTTGTGGAAAAAGATCAATGATGCGGTAAGCTCCGTTGTTGATCACACCACGCTTCAGGATCTCGTGGACTGGCAGCGGGAAAAGAACGGCGATTATGTAATCTGATCAGTGAGGGAAGAGAATCCATCCGTATTATTTGATTAACATAGAAATATAGAAAGAGGGCAGATTTATGAGTAAATTAATTTACATGGATAATGCAGCTACTACGCAGGTTTATCCGGAAGTATTAAACGAAATGTTACCATATTTTACCGAGCATTATGGTAATCCATCCGCAATCTACAGCTTCGCAGGAGAGGCGAAGCGTGGTGTGGATCATGCGCGTGAGATCGTTGCAAAAGCAATTGGTGCCAAGACCGAGGAGATCTATTTTACCGGTGGCGGAAGCGAATCCGATAACTGGGCACTGAAAGCGACTGCTGAAGCATATGCCAATAAGGGAAAGCATATTATCACAACCGCAATCGAACATCATGCAATTCTTCATAGTGCGCAGTGGCTTGAAAAGCACGGATATGAAGTGACTTATGTTGGCGTTGACGAGGATGGTAAAGTGAAATTGGACGAGCTGGAAGCGGCAATCCGTCCGGATACGATCCTGATCTCTGTTATGGCTGCCAATAATGAAATCGGAACCATCCAGCCTCTGAAAGAGATTGGAGCGATCGCAAAGAAACACGGTGTATTATTCCACACGGATGCGGTACAAGCTTTTGCACATATTCCGATCGATGTTGATGAGATGAACATTGATATGTTATCCGCCAGCGGACACAAGATTAACGGACCAAAGGGTATCGGTATCATGTATATCCGTAAGGGTGTTAAAATCCGGTCCTTTATCCATGGCGGAGCACAGGAACGTCAGCGTCGTGCAGGAACACACAATGTACCGGGTATCGTCGGTATCGGTAAGGCAACTGAAATCTCGATCGCAAACATGGAGAAGAATAACGAGTATGAGATCAAGCTTCGTGATCATCTGATCGAGCGTGTTTTGAACGAGATTCCATATTCAAGATTGAATGGACATCGCACGGATCGTCTTCCGAATAATGCGAATTTCTGCTTCCGTTTTATTGAGGGTGAGTCCATGCTGATTCTTTTGGATCAGGCCGGAATCTGCGGAAGCAGCGGATCGGCTTGTACATCCGGATCACTTGATCCGTCACATGTACTTCTTGCAATCGGTCTGCCACATGAGATCGCACACGGAAGTCTGCGTCTGACCATCTCAGAGAAGACAACCATGGAAGACATTGATTATACCGTTGATACATTAAAGAAGATCATTGAGCGTTTGCGCAGCATGTCGCCACTGTATGAAGATTTCGTACGTAAAAATAAGTAAGCCGAAAATAAGGATTATGTTTCGCAAGCTGTAAAACATGATTGAAATTGACATAGGTTTAGAAATTTGGAGGATAAATTATGTATAGTGAGAAAGTAATGGATCATTTTAATCATCCGCGTAATGTAGGTGAGATCGAAAACCCAAGCGGTGTAGGTACTGTCGGCAATGCAAAGTGTGGAGACATTATGCGTATGTACCTCGACATTGATGATAATGGAATTATTCAGGAAGCAAAGTTTAAGACATTCGGATGTGGCGCCGCTGTTGCAACCAGCAGTATGGCAACCGAACTTGTAAAAGGCAAGACCATTCAGGAAGCCTTAGAAGTAACCAACAAAGCCGTTATGGAAGCGCTTGACGGACTTCCGCCGGTTAAGGTTCACTGTTCGCTCCTTGCAGAGGAAGCAATCCACGCAGCTCTGTGGGATTACGCAGAGAAGCATCATATCAAGATCGAGGGTCTCGAGCGTCCGGTCAACGATATCAGCGAGAAGGAAGAGGCTCCGGAAGAGGAGTACTAGTTAAGATGAAAGAAAAGGTTGTTGTGGGAATGTCCGGCGGTGTGGATTCGTCGGTTGCGGCGTATCTCCTCAAGGAGCAGGGCTACGATGTGATCGGTGTCACAATGCAGATCTGGCAGGATGAGGATGTGTTTACGCAGTCACGGGAAGGCGGATGCTGTGGCTTATCTGCAGTGGATGATGCGCGACGCGTGGCAGACCGGTTGGGAATTCCATATTATGTTATGAATTTTAAGGCGGATTTTCAGAAGTCGGTCATTGATTATTTTGTAGATGAATATGAGAAGGGACGCACGCCAAATCCGTGTATTGCCTGCAATCGTTACGTGAAGTGGGAGTCGCTTTTGCAGCGTTCGCTGGAGATCGGCGCAGATTATATTGCGACCGGTCACTATGCGCGTATTACGAAGCTTCCAAACGGAAGATACAGCATTCGTAATTCCGTGACTGCGGCGAAGGATCAGACATATGCTTTATACAATCTGACGCAGCAGCAGCTTGCACATACCCTGATGCCGGTCGGTGATTACGAGAAACCGCAGATTCGCAAGATCGCGGAGGACATCGGGCTTCCGGTTGCAACAAAGCGTGACAGTCAGGACATCTGCTTTGTGCCGGATCACGATTATGCCGGATTTATCGCAAGAGAGACCGGACGGGAAAGTCTTCCGGGCAACTTTGTGGATGAGGACGGTAATGTTATGGGACAGCATAAGGGGCTTATTCATTATACGATCGGACAGCGCAAGGGACTCGGTATCCCGAGTGCGACCCCGATTTTTGTGAAGGAGCTTCGCCCGGAGACCAATGAGGTCGTGCTATGCAAGTCGGAGAGCCTTTTCCGCAAGGAATGTACCGTTGCAAACGTAAATTATATGGCGGAAGAAAAGCTTTTTGAGCCGGTGCCGGCGATAGGCAAGGTGCGTTATTCGCATGCGGGTGCTCACTGCACAATATATCCGCAGCCGGACGGCACACTTCGCGTTGTCTTTGACGAACCGCAGCGTGCGATGACGCCGGGGCAGGCGGCCGTATTCTATCGTGACGATTATGTGCTTTGCGGCGGAACGATCGAGAAGGAAGATGATTGTTTTACAAAATAATGGGCAGGAATACTGCGGAGGAGAAGCTTACAAATGCATCAAACGGACGAATATTCTTAAAAAAGATAGAATAATCCGTGAAAAGGGTTGCAAATACCGGGCTGCATGATGTAAAGTGATAGTATAGTTTTGAATTGCGCGCAAAAGAGAGGAGGCAACAAGACGTGGAGAAAATCAAAAATCGAATCATCAGTGGAATGATGGCACTCGTGCTTGTTGTTTCGCTTATGGCAGTTGCGCCGGTAAATACCTATGCTGAGACGAAATATGTGAAATCGTATACACAGACTTATACATTGAAAAAGTCTACGAAATATAAGATCCCGCTGAAGATGAAGCAGGATGCAGATTTGACGGTTCAGATTACAATCCTTGACGGGACAGCCGGAGAGCAGATGTATGTCGTTCCGTGGCTGTGGGAAGATTATGAAGAATTGCTGGGAGTCAGTTGCAACGGTGATGAGGAATTAGGACTCGGATATTACGCAAAAGGAAAGAAACGCGTAGATGAAGTGACATTCAAGGGAGCTGCCGCAAAAGGAAATAAATCCTTTATCACAATCGGTGTCGGTCACACAGATAATATAAAATTAAGAGTCAAGATTACAAGTAAGAATAAGACATTCTGTCCGCAGGACATTGAAGTAATTAAGAAATAGATTATAATTATTAAGCATCGGAGAGATCCGGTGCTTTTTGCTTTTTATAGCAGGCAGGATTCCGGTGCACTCGTTTTATACAAGAACAATCTGAAAAAAGTGGTTGACACCCAAATTATTTAGGTGTATATTCAATACATCAAATGAATTCCCACTAACTCGGTGGGAAAATAAGGAATTAAAATCAGAACGAAAAATAAAAGGTTGGAGGAATAAGATTATGGCAAACATTTACCAGGGAACATTAGGACTTATTGGAAATACACCACTCGTAGAATTGACACACATTGAGAAGAAGTACGGTTTAGAGGCAAGACTTCTTGCGAAGCTTGAGTATTTTAACCCGGCAGGATCCGTTAAGGATCGTATCGCGAAGGAAATGATCGAGCAGGCAGAGAGAGACGGAAAATTAAAGGAAGGTTCCACGATCATCGAGCCGACATCCGGTAATACCGGAATCGGACTTGCAGCAATCGCAGCAGCCAAGGGATACCGTCTTATCATTGTTCTTCCTGAGACAATGAGTATCGAGCGTCGTAACATCATCAAGGCATATGGTGCAGAACTCGTTCTTTCCGATGGAAGCAAGGGAATGAAGGGTGCGATCGCCAAGGCAGAGGAACTTCACAAAGAGATTCCGGACAGTTTCATCCCGGAGCAGTTTGAGAACCCGGCAAACCCTGCAGCACACAGAAAGACAACCGGTCCTGAAATCTGGTCTGATACTGACGGAGAAGTTGATGCTTTCGTAGCCGGTGTCGGAACAGGCGGAACCATTACCGGTGTCGGCGAATTCTTAAAGAGTAAGAAACCGGATGTGAAGATCGTAGCAGTAGAGCCTGCAACATCTGCCGTACTTTCTACCGGCCAGGCAGGAGCACACAAGATTCAGGGTATCGGAGCAGGATTCGTTCCGAATACACTGAATACAGAAATCTATGATGAGATCATTCCGGTATCCAACGAGGATTCTTTCGCATTTGGCAAGGAAATTGCCAAGGAGGAAGGCGTGCTGGTAGGTATCTCTTCCGGTGCTGCATTATACGCAGCGATTGAGGTCGCAAAGCGTCCTGAGTTCAAGGGCAAGACGATTGTAGCTTTACTTCCGGATAGTGGAGACCGCTACTATTCAACCGATTTATTCAAGGATTGATTTTAATTTTAAAGCAATAAAAATCCCCGGAAAGTGCAGACATGTAAGATGCTTTCACTCTCCGGGGATTTTTGCATGATCACAATTTATCAATTGTGGTGAACGTCTTTTAACGAATCTTAAGCAAAAGTTTATGCTTTGTTCATTCCGTTTTCACACCCTGTCGTATATAATATGACTATGATAACAATTGCCGATGAAGAAGCAGAGAAGTCTTTGTGACTCAAAAAGTTTTTCAAATATAGGGATTGGCAAAGATTACATAGCAAGAGATAAAGGGGTAACAAACCATGCGAAAGATAGACACTTATATGAATGATTATATAGAACAGGCGATGACCGACCTTGTGCGCAATAGCCTGATGTCCGATGAGTTTTTGGATTTTGTGCAGGAGAATACCAAGCCGCTGGACCGCCTGATGGCATATTACCGATGTGCGATCATGGAGATCGAGACGAAGTTCAAGGTGCTCAATGAACAGTTTTCGCTGGAATACGACCGAAATCCGATTGAATCGATCAAGACAAGAGTGAAGACTTTTGACAGTATTATCAAGAAAGTGCGTCGCAAGAATATCCCACTGACATTGGAGTCGATCGAGGCAAATATCAACGATATTGCGGGTGTGCGCGTTGTGTGTTCGTTTCCGGAAGACATTTATCTTCTGGCGAAATGTCTGCTGAAGAAGGACGATATCCGTCTGATCGAGATGAAAGATTATATTAAGAATCCGAAGCCGAGCGGCTACCGGAGCCTTCATCTGATCGTAGCAGTGCCGATCTTTTTACAGAGTGAAAAGCGCGAGATGAAAGTAGAAGTGCAGCTTCGAACCATCGCGATGGACTTTTGGGCGAGCCTGGAACATAAAGTCCGGTATAAGAAAAATGTCCCGCCAACGGAGGCGGAACAATTAGCGGCAGAACTTACCGAGTGTGCTGAAATCAGCGCACAGTTGGATAACCGGATGCAGAACATCCGTAACCGGCTTGCTCAGGCTGCCGAAGAGAACAAGCCGTCCAACCGCAAGGGGCTTCCGATTTTAAGCTCCCTGGAAAAACTTACGAACCTTTAAATGTACGCCCCGCTCGTCGGCAATCTTCTGGCAGGCTGCAATATCTTCTGCTGGAAGAACGTCAACGATGGAAAGCTGCGTATGTTTCATCAGGCGTCCGCATTCCTCTGCAAAATCCAGCATTGCTGCATAAGCATTTGGAATCTTAGCCATAATAAAGCCTCCCGGTTGAATCAAAAATTATTTAGCCACCGTTCGTTCCGACCGGTATGTGGCAGTTGCGTTTATCAAATCAATCAGGTATTTTTCAAAATTGATACCGTCATTTGGCGATACATTATCATTCATTGTGTCTGCAATGCTGTGGTACAGAAATTGTCCCGCCAGATCGACAGCTGCTTCGGTTGTCATACCATTTACCCGACAGCCGCACAGGACGGATGCAAACAAATCACCTGTGCCGGAAAAGCTGCGATTGAACAGATGCGAGCGGCTCGTGTGTACGCCACGTTCCGTGACTGCGATATTATAGATAAAGGGCGTCTCTTCTTTTTGGCATTTGACACCGGTAATGACCACATCCTGCGGCCCATCGGCCATATCACGGAGTTTGGCAGCGGTATCGGATGCAAAATGAAGAAAACTGTCTGCATCTGTATAATCGGTTGCTTTTGCAATATCCGTATCGGAAAGCAGGCATGCTTCCGTGAGGTTTGGTGTGATGACATCCGCCTTTCGCGACAATTCTTTCATTCCTGCAAGAAGGTCTTCGGAATAGATGCCGTACACGCGCCCGTCATCACCCATTACGGGATCAACCAGCAGAAGGGTGTCATCGTATCGAAAATGCGCGATCAGATCCAGAAGATGTTCAATTTGTCTGCGGCCGGTCATATAGCCGCTGTAGATCGCATCGAAATGCACCTGATTCTGCATCCATGCGTCCGTATATTGCGGCATCATTTCGGTTAGATCCGTGCAGTGGAAATACGGATAGCCGGTCTGTCCGGTCAGCACGGCGGTGGCGAGCGGACAACACTGTACGCCCAAAGCCGACAATACCGGGATCGCCGCAGTCAGAGAGCATTTGCCGAAACCGGATAAGTCGTTGATAACGGCTGCTTTTTTCATGGGGATATTCCTCCGTTCTTTGAACATCAGCCATTCCAATTCGTCTTCGGCGAAGGGCTGACGCTACATATCAAGTGTTCGTTGAAAACGTAACACAATCTTTGTTAAGCAATATTATATACGGAACTGATATGATGTAAATGTTCAAAAAGAGAAAAAATAATAGGATCAGAAATTGCTTTTTGAAAATGGTACTTACTTATGATATAATAAAAGACGCATTTTTACAGATACATGAGGTGGAACAATATGTTTGAAAAGAAACAGATTATATACAGTGAAACTATGGGCGTATGTCAGGTAGATAACATTGTGTCACTGTCGGCCACCCGCGGAGAAGCAGGAGTTCCTTATTATGTTCTTCGCAGTCTGACGGATAAGTCTAAGGTATCGTATATTCCGGTCGATCATCATCAGGTGGCACTTCGGGAGATTTTTACCAGACAAGAAGCGCAGGCGATGCTGGGAACAGAGGAACTTAAGAAGAATCCATTATTAAAAGAAGCAGTTGAATACGTTTTGAGGAACGAGGAGGAATAGTATGGCACAGCAGCAACAGGCCGTGAACAAATTTGTGCTGGGCAACAAGGAACTGGAGGGCAAGACTGCAGAGTTTCAGTATGATAAAGGCTGGTACATCATAACCGATATTGTGGAAGAGGAACGCAATGTCATTTATAAATCCAGAAATGCACAGGAAGCGTATATGAAGTGGAATGTGTATATCGGGCGCAAGAAGGAACGTCCGGTCCCGGAGAACCGTAAGAATGAGAATAATACGGGCGAACGCAATGATCGCAAAGAGTCCGCAAAAAATACGCAGCGTGAGAAACGAAACGATCGTGACAACCGGGAACATCGCGAGAATAAGGAAAGCCAGGAAGGCTGGGACAATCGTGGCGGACGTGGCAATCGTGAAAACCGTGAAAATCGAAGCCGTGACAATCGCGATCGCCGCGACAGAGAGCGTAATCGTAATCGGGAAGAACTCGAAGGCGGAAAGAAGGAGTATCAGAATCGCCGACACCGTCGTGACAACCGCAGAGGACGTCAGCAGGATATGCAGCAGGATATGGAATAGAACGATAAAAGCACAGGGGTTATACCTGTGCTTTTTCTATGCAAGCGGAGAGCATGGGATTCGAACCCACGTTGCGTCTATTCGACGCAAACCGCATTTCGAGTGCGGCACCTTCGACCTCTCGGACAACTCTCCGTACTTTTCCTATTATAACAAATTGGATGCTTTTTTCAAGATGCTTATCTTGTGGTTGAAAATGATTCATAGTATAATATGATTAAAAGGGCAAAAGGTATCATCGATGCATGTAATCCAATGTATACCTTAGCAACCCGCACTACACCAGACGAGCAGTGATTCGTGTGTTATAGAAAAACATGATTTGCACATAATACTCAAAAAGAGGAGGAGCACGCATGATGAGAATTGGTATGCTGACAAGCGGCGGAGATTGTCAGGCTTTAAATGCAGCAATGAGAGGCGTTGTTAAGGGATTGTCTGCTAATGTAAAGGATTTAGAAATCTATGGATTTGAGAACGGATACAAGGGACTGATCTACGGAGATTATCGACACCTGACATCGGCTGATTTTTCCGGTATTTTGACAAAGGGAGGTACGATCCTCGGTTCATCCCGTCAGCCGTTTAAGCTGATGCGCGTGCCGGATGAGAATGGACTTGATAAAGTTGAGGCTATGAAGCAGACGTATCATAAATTAAATCTTGACTGCCTGGTTATTCTCGGCGGTAACGGAACACAGAAGACGGCAAACCTTCTTCGCGAGGAGGGACTCAATATCATCCATCTTCCAAAGACGATCGATAATGACATTTACGGAACCGATGTAACATTCGGATTCCAGAGCGCGATCAATATCGCAACACAGGCAATCGACTGTATCCACACGACCGCTGCTTCCCACAACCGTGTCTTTATTGTTGAAATTATGGGACACAAAGTCGGCTGGCTGACACTGTATGCAGGTATTGCGGGTGGTGCAGATATCATTCTGCTTCCGGAAATCCCATACGATATCAATAAGGTTGTTGAGGCCATCCATAATCGTACGAAGGATGGTAAGGGATTCACGATCCTTGCAGTTGCAGAAGGTGCCATCTCGAAGGAAGATGCCGCTTTACCAAAGAAAGAATATAAAGCAAAACTTGCGGAGCGCAAGTACCCGTCCGTATCCTATGAGATCGCGGACAAGATCAAGGAAGTGTGCGGCACAGAAGTGCGTGTCGCGGTTCCGGGACACACGCAGAGAGGTGGAAGTCCGTGCCCGTACGATCGTGTATTATGTACAAGACTTGGATCGGCAGCGGCAAAGGCTATCATGGATCAGGATTATGGCTACATGATCGCAATGATCAACAACAAGACGAAGCGTGTGCCGCTCGGGGAGGTTGCCGGAAAACTTAAGATGGTAGATCCGGACAGCCAGATGATCAAAGAAGCAAAGAGAACCGGAATCAGCTTCGGTGACTAGGAGGTTATAAACCATGTCTTATACGGCGCTATACCGTAAGTTCCGTCCTCAGGAGTTTGAGGATGTCAAGGGACAGGACCATATTGTTACAACATTGAAAAACCAGATTAAAGCCGATCGAATCGGACATGCCTATCTGTTTTGCGGAACACGAGGTACGGGTAAGACAACGGTTGCCAAAATCTTTGCAAAAGCAGTAAATTGTGAACATCCAATAGACGGAAGTCCTTGTGGTGAGTGCCCTTCTTGTAAGGGCATCGCTGCCGGGACTTCTATGAATGTCATAGAGATTGATGCAGCATCGAACAATGGTGTGGACAATATCCGTCAGATCCGGGAGGAAGTGGCGTACCGTCCTACGGAGGGCAAATATAAGGTCTATATCATCGATGAGGTACATATGCTTTCGACGGGAGCGTTTAATGCTTTGCTTAAGACTCTTGAGGAGCCGCCGGCATACGTTATCTTTATCCTTGCAACAACAGAGGCCAACAAGATACCGATCACGATCTTGTCGCGTTGCCAGAGATATGATTTTCATCGCATCTCCATAGATACGATCACGGATCGCCTGACGGAACTGATGAAGGAAGAACAGGTTGATGTGGAAGAACGTGCATTGCGTTATGTCGCCAAGGCCGGCGACGGTTCGATGCGAGATGCGTTAAGTCTTCTTGATCAATGCATTGCGTTTCATCTCGGTGAGAAGTTGACCTATGAGAATGTTCTTGATGTGCTTGGCGCAGTGGATACGGAAGTATTCTCACGCCTTTTGCGACAGATTATTAACCGTGATGTGACCGGCGCGATCCATGTTATCGGTGAATTGGTCGATGAAGGCCGCGAACTTGGCCAGCTCGTCAATGATTTTACCTGGTATATGCGAAATCTTCTGCTTTTGCAGAGCTCGGATGAGATGGAAGAAGTGCTTGATATGTCCGCAGACAATCTTGCAGCGCTCAAGGAAGAGGCGCAGATGGTCGAACCGGAAGTGCTGATGCGTTATATCCGCATTTTTTCGGATCTGAGTAACCAGATCAGGTATGCTGCGCAAAAGCGAATTATGCTGGAGATTGCAATCATTAAGCTTTGCCGCCCGCAGATGGAAACGGATTATTCATCGCTTGTGGATCGCATGGATGATCTTGAGAAGAAACTGGCAAGTGGTGTTGTACCGGTTGCACAGGCAGGCGCGGCGCCTGCTCCGGCGCAGAGTGCAGAAGCTCCGGTGGAAAAGCCACCAATGCCGAAAGCGATACCGGATGATATCAAACAGGTTGTGCAGAACTGGAAGGCAATGCTTTCCGAGGCCGGCGGACTGTCGCGGCAGTATTTGAATAAAGCAGTACCGAGTCTCGGTAATAACGGAGATCTGATGCTTGTCTTTGATGATAAGAATGCATATGAATATCTCAATGAGGACAAGGCAGAATGTATGACGCATTTTAAACAGCTCATGGAGAACCGTGTTGGCAAAGAAATGGAAGTGACGCTTCATATGAATGAAAGCGGAAGAAGCGCAGGCGATGTTGTGCCGGATTTGCGCCTTGCGATCAATTTTGATATTGAGGAAGAAGATATTTGATGATATGATACACAAGGGGAAAGAAGCCGCAATGTGTTCCTGCTTGCAGGATAAACATTGTGGATTGTTGACCCGCACACACATGAGTAAGTAGTGATTTTGCAACGCAAAATCAACGGATTACGAATGCGTGTAGACTTGTGAGAGCTGTGTAACAGCGGAACAAGTCGTGGATCAAAGAAAGTTATAAATATATATAAAATATGGAGGACCCCTACATGGCAAAAAGAGGTGGATTTCCGGGCGGAATGCCGGGAAATATGAATAACATTATGAAACAGGCGCAGAAGATGCAGCGCCAGATGGAAGAGGCTCAGAAGGCACTTGAGGAGCAGGAGATTACAGCGGCAGCAGGCGGCGGAGCTGTGGAGGTGACAGTATCCGGCAAACATGAGGTTGTTAAAGTAAAGCTTGCGGAAGAAGTCGTTGATCCGGATGACATCGAGATGCTTGAGGATCTGATCATGGCAGCGACCAATGAGGCTCTGCGTCAGGTGGATGAGGCATCCCAGAAGTCGATGTCACAGATTACCGGAGGACTGGGTGGAGGATTCCCATTCTAAGATGGATTATTACAGTAATGAAATTTCAAAACTGATCGAAGAACTGTCTTCTCTTCCGGGTATCGGAGCGAAGTCGGCACAGCGGCTGGCATTTCATATATTAAATATGCCGGAGGATCATGTGGAGGCGTTGTCTTCTGCAATCCTGTCGGCAAAACGCAATGTGAAATATTGCAAATGCTGCTTTAACTTGACAGATCAGGAAATTTGTCCTATATGTAGTGATGAAGCGCGCGACCACAAGACAATTATGGTGGTTGAGAATACGCGTGATCTTGTAGCGTATGAGAAGACGGGGAAGTATGACGGCGTCTATCATGTGTTGCACGGAGCTATTTCGCCGATGCTTGGAATTGGACCGAATGATATCAAACTCAAGGAACTTATGGTACGTCTTGAAGGTGATGTTGAAGAGGTCATTATCGCAACGAATTCCAGTCTTGAGGGAGAGACGACTGCGATGTATATCAGTAAGCTGATCAAACCGACCGGCATTAAAGTGACGAGGATCGCCAGCGGAGTCCCTGTTGGCGGTGATCTGGAATATATTGATGAAGTTACACTGCTTCGCGCACTGCAAGGAAGAACAGAGTTATAAACAGCGCTGCATTTTGATGTATCACCGTAATATTCTATAGAAGAAAATAAAGGAGAGTCTATGAATAATTTAGAACTGGAAAAGATTGCGAACGAAATTCGCAAGAGTATTGTAACCGCAGTACACCTGTCTCTTATACACATCT
>URQG01000014.1 GCA_900549895.1 uncultured Lachnobacterium sp. | reverse complement strand
CCTTAAAACACTTCATTCGTTCTTCTTTTTTGTAATCCTTTCCACTCTCAATGATCGTAAAGAAATCTTCTATAGTCACTCCGTCCTGTATAAAATAATTTGAGAAATAATCTCCACAAACCAACTTTGTTTTTCTATAATCAGATGTCCCCACTGTTAATAAAACTGGCTTTCCTGTTGCTGTATATTGTAAAACCAATGAACTATAGTCACTAATAAGTCCATCCGAAACAGCAATCGCCGCATCCGCAGAAGCGGTCCTATCTATATATGAATTTTCCAAATCATCAATATTTTTAATTACCGAGTGCATCTCATCTTTTTTATCAGGAAGCATCGCCTCTATTGTTGTAAACAATAATGGGTGCGGACGCCATAACATAAAAAGATCCGATCGCGTTTTGAATAACTGAATAAGATTATCCATCTTCTCAAACCATTGCTGATCATTTAAAATCCGAGAAATAGAAGTGTTTACTAACACTACTTTTGTTCCATTGATTTTTTCTTTTCCTATCAAACTCGATGGTTTTTTTATTGGTGACACAATTCGATCAATTTTGGGTGATCCTAATACCACCATTTTATTTGCGAACTTCTGGTTAACACTTAGAATTTCTTTTTGCACTTTACTTTGCAATACGCATATATCCACATTGTTAATACAAAGAGGAATACTTCTTTCAGCCGATTGCTTATTGGAATAATAACCGGCCAGAAAATACGGAACATAAACCAGACATTTTGTATATCTTCTTAATTCCACCGAATAAAATCTCGGATCAACACTTGTTACATAATTTCCTTCATCATAAGGATTATGTATATATATTACATCCGGTTGACGACTCTGAAAGTCATATACCTCATAGTTTGTTATTGGAATATAATCCGGAAAATCCGCGCCTTCATAATGAAAATTTCCCAATGAGAAATCCGGCTTTCGATCATAATATGGAATCGGGACAACATATGCATCACAATCAGGATCTTCATCTGCTGCTTTCCATATACTTTCAAGAGAATCCCACATTGAACTTTTGTATGGCATAAAAACAATTTCTTTTCTTGTTTTTATGTCACTTTCAACCCGTTTCTCCGCTTTCGTTAATGTTTGACTCAAAAGTGTCCTTAGATTGCCTATCTCCGAAATATTAGAATATCCCTTATACACTTCTTCACAATACTGTTCTAACAGAGGCACTACCGATGTATTACTTTGTTCATATTTTTCAATTGTTGCTCCAATCTGAACTGCAACATTTTGACAATCCACAAGTAGAATTTTAGCTTGTTCATAATTTTCATTTTGGACCAATTGCTCTATATATGTGTGTGCATCATAGATTGATTGAAAGCATTGTAAAATTTTATCTTTCATGTTCTCTCTCATACATTGTTTCCTTCCTTAATGCTTGTGTCGCATTTCGCACATTAACTTACTTTTAAGGAGATACAATTTCCTTATATATTTATCGGCTTTTCAATGTCATAACATTATGTCTCAACGCAAAAAAGGCGGTGGGAACAACCCGTCGCCTTTTTTGTAATAGTAGTATAGCAATGAATAGCAAACAGCAATTAACCAAGTAAGGACAGAACACCCTGATTTGACTGGTTCGCCTGAGCGAGCATTGACTGGCCAGCCTGGGCAAGAATGTTGTTCTTGCTGTACTCAACCATTGTCTTAGCCATATCAGTATCACGGATCTGTGATTCTGCGCTTGTAGTATTCTCAACTACGTTGTCCAAGTTGTTAATTGTATGCTCAAGTCTGTTCTGAACAGCACCGAGTGAAGATCTCTGAGCAGAAACCTTAGAGATTGCATCTGCGATAGAATCGATCGCATATGTAGCCTTGGCACCTGTATTATCTACAAGGTTCAGTCCCTTAACACCAAGTCCTGCAGAATCCATTGTATTAATTGTGAAAGAGATCTTATTGTTCTCATCCGCATCAGCACCTACATGGAGACCAAGCTGGAGACCCTGAGTAACCTCTCTGTGGCCTTCCTGAATTGTGAAGCTGATCTGAGTAACCTTAGAGCTATAAGCACCCTTTGTCAAGTCCTTTGATGTGACTTTTGCTTCACTACCCGGATCAGCTCCAATAGAACCTGCCTTAACCAGCTCATTCTTGATCAGCTCATACGCCTTATTGGCAGAGATAACAGACGCATCATTGTCACCAATACCGTCCTTTTTAGTCTCCGTCATTGCAACATAGGTCTGTGTACCAACGATAACCTTTGCGCCATCATTGACAAGTTCTTTTAAGCTGTCTGCACTAAGAAGATTCTCTGTACGATCCTCTGATTTTTTGTCTTTTGCAACCTTATACTCTGTACCGTTAATAGTAACAGAAGCACCTTCTTTTGCTTTACCGACCTCAGTTTTTACAGTATCAATTGTTGTACCAATGGTATAACCCTTAGAACCAATCGTGATCGTCTCGCCATTCTTAAGCGCAGCCATCTTGAATGTAGCTGTACCTGTACCAACACCGGTAAGTGTTCCCTCGATACCTGCATCCTTCGCATTAATCATAACGTCAGATGTCTTTCCGTTACCCTTTAACAGGTAAGTCTCGTTGAACTTGGTTGTCTCAGCAACACGGTCGATCTCAGTTGTTAACTGATTGATCTCATCCTGGATGGAAGAACGATCCGAACTACTGTTTGTTCCGTTGGCTGCCTGAGTAGCAAGCTCGTTCATACGCTGAAGCATAGAATGAACTTCTGTTAAAGCACCTTCAGCTGTCTGTACGGCTGAGATACCATCCTGTGCGTTAGTAGAAGCCTGATCCAGACCTCTGATCTGCTTACGCATCTTCTCAGAAATAGAAAGTCCTGCTGCATCATCAGCTGCACGGTTGATCTTGTAACCAGAAGATAACTTCTCTGTAGCCTTTGACTGCTGAGTTGTTGTGATGTTGAGCATTCTGTTGGCGTTCATCGCCTGCATGTTGTGTTGTACTACCATAATAATTCCTCCTTGAATCTTTGTCCCCCGCGTCCTTGCGGTTCGTTGTTTAGTTTGTAACGTCCATCCTTCCGGCCGTACGCTCCGTCGAGATTTCGATTACGGTACCGTAATCAAAGACAACTCTTTGTTTACTTACTTTTTATATCGGAGGAAATCCCCGATACTTTATAGCAAAATAAGAAGAAAATTGAAATTTTCTTCCTGCTACCATATGATGTATAAGGCTACTTCTTACCGTCCATATATCTTGATTCCATATACCCCGGATGAGTCATTGTCTTATAATATCCGGTAATCGCCTTACTGTTTGCACGCACATCCCTGGCGTGTTTTTTTACGGTTGTAAACTTCTGCATCATCAGATCCTTGTTACGCGCTTCCTGCGCCTGAATCATGATGCTTTTGTCCGTAATGCTGCGGATACACTGCTGCATTTCTCTGATGATGTCCGCATACTGCTCCTTGTTGCCTTGCAGCTCTTCTTCCACCTGTGCATAAAGTTTCTCGAATCCGCTGTCAAGCTGATTCAGCTGGTCGATACAGGCACTCTTATCCTCCACGGTCTGATCGAAATCATCAACCGGAGTCGAAAGTTCCGTAAGCTCCTTTTTCTGCAGATCATTCAGACGGATGATCTCATCAAGAACTTTTTCTTTCTTCCTGAGGCTTTGGAGCATGATTGCTAAATATGTATCTGCCATAGTTCCCCCTGTTATGATACCGCTACATTGGTTCCGTTGGCAGTCTTTGCCATAACTTCCTTCCATGTGTCGCGCATGGTACGAAGATGCTTTAATACTTCTTCGAGGATCTCCGCATCTTTCTTGATATTTGCCTCACGAAGCCTGCGGATCAGATAAGAATACACGGCATTAAAGTCCTTGGATACCGGATATTTCTCGTCCAGAGTGGACTGGAATTCGATGATGATACGCTCCGTTTTAATAATATTGGTGTGTGCTTTCTGGATATCGTTCTTCTCGATCGCCATAATCGCGATATTCGTGAACTTGATTGCTCCATCATAAAGCATCAATGTCAATTCTGCCGGTGAAGCAGTAAGTATTTTGCTGTTGTTGTATGCTGCGTAGCCCTGATTCTGAATCATCGCAACTCCTCCCCTTAACTTCTTTTTCATCTAATGGAGTCAGCTTTTAACTGCTTCCAAGCATGGAACTCAGAGAGCTGGTCTGGCTTTGTAACTTAGACATAGCGGTTTCCATGTTCGAGAATTTCTTATAGTAATAATCTTCCTTGTCGGATACTTTATTTTCCCACTGTTTGATGGTCTTGGTAAGGTTGGAATACTCCTTATCCAGTTCCTTATCATTGTAAATCTTATAACGGGAACGCAGACTGCTGGACTGCATCTGCTGATCCATCGCTTTGTACAGATTCGTACTGAGCTGCTTCATGAAATCAATCACGGTATCCGGATTCTTTGTGATGGCATCCATCAGCTTGTTCTTGTTTCCGGATGTATTCTCATCGTCCTCATCACCGTCAATGTGATAAGCATTCTGCTCATTCTTTGCCGCATTCAGATATCCGAGTGTCTGGATGCCGAAGCTTGAAAGCGAGTAATCCTTTCCATCGATCGTAATCGGGCTGGACATCGCCGTCATCATAGAATTCATGATAGTTCCAAGCGAGGTATCCCTGCGGAGAAGGGAATCCTTAATCTTCGTCTCCCACTTTTCGATCTCCGTGTCAGACATCTTGTCCTTTTCGTCATCCGTCAGTGGCTCGTAACTTCCGGCGGAATCCGCATTATACAGTTTCGTGATCTCATTGATGATATTGTTATATTCTGTCAGAAAATCCTTGACTTTATCATAGATTCCCTGTGAGTCCGTTGTCGTCGTAATTGTGATTGCGGTACTATCATCCAGCGTTGACAGATCAACATTCTCCGGATCCGTCACATTATCGGTCACACCGGTAACTGATACATTCAATCCATTGATTGCGAAATCATTGGTCGTATTGGTATACTTTACGCCGTTTAATGAGATGACTGCATTGCGTCCATCAATTTTCACAGCCTGATTGTCATAGGTATTATTCACTGTATCAAGGCCAAGTAAGCCGAGCAGTTTTTTCGACGATGCGCTCTCATCGTCGGACATCTTGATTTCTTCCATAACAACGTTGCCGTCTTTGTCTTTTACCAGATTACCGTCATCATCCGTCTTTGGAATCTTCTTTGTGGTTGATGCACTGATGGTAAAGTCCGCTGCCTTTCCGGTATCCTTGGAGCTGACAAAAAGGCGCCCATTATTCTCGTCAAAGCTTGCGTTCAAGCCATTCTCACGAAGAGCACTGACAACATCCTGGATCGTGCTGTCTTTGCCGAGTGTGATCTTTTGCGTGACAGCCTCGCCCTTTTCGTTGGTCGTATGGATATCTAAAGTTGTATCTTTGCCGTCTGTATAGCCAAGCGCACTCAGCTTGGTCGTGCTCGTAAGCTTCTCAGGATTACCGTCCTTGTCCTTCAGTTCCGTCTTCTCAAGAGTGGTTACGCCATCCTTGGTCACTTCCTTGTGGAACGCCAGCTTGCCGCCGGTCAGATAACCGGACTGTGCCGTTGACAGTACATGAAGCTTCTGTGTTCCGTTGACAGCATCACCACTGGCAGTCACCGTTGCTTTTGTCGTGTCGGAAACGGTTGTCTTCTTCATGCTGTACGCACTGGAATAACGCATCTTACCAACACTATTGTAAAGACTGTATACTTTGGTATTCAGTCCCTTCCAGGCCTCCTGCTTCCAGCCTAATTTGGTCTGTTCCTTTGTATATTTCTCGGTTTTCTTACTATATGCCGATACCAGTTCCTGAACGATGGCATCCGTGTCCAGTCCGGAATTGATACCCGATACTCTCATTGCCATAGGGGTTCCCTCCTAATTCTTCTTGTCACGATCTCTACTAACTTTATTATCTCTTCTCGTCTACCATAAGTCCTGCCATCTCCCATACTTTGGCGATCATGTCCAGGGTCTTCTCCGGTGGGAGTTCCTTGATCACTTTCTTGGTGTCCTTATCTACGATCTTGATCGTTACACGGTTCGTTGCCTCGTGGATACCAAAGATTGCTTCCGAATTCATCGCTTTCTTATTGATATCATCGATTGCTTTCTTGATCTGGGCATTCTGCTTGTCCTGATCCTGCTGGGCATTGCTGCCGGTTCCTTCGCCGCTTGTCTGTTTGGTATCTAATGCAACCGTTGCTTTCGCAATATTGTTTGAGATACCGACATTCTCTGTCTGTTCAACTTTTGATCTTGCTTCTTCTCTTGTTTCTGCAGTTGACGCACTTCCCTGATATGTCATTGCTGCACCTTTAATTGCTTCAATTCCCATGATGATGACCTCCTGTTTTCATTCATGCTGCTTTTATGTTGAACTGAAATCCTTTTATCTAGAAGAAATATCGGAGGGATTCCTATAAAAGTTAACCCTCCGATGAATTTTATCCCATAATATTTTTTAACGCCTCGAAGCTGTCTGCATGCAGTGCCTCTTCGTTCTCTTTCTGGATCTGTAAGTATACTTCCTTACGGTATACCGGCACATCCTTCGGAGCCGAGATACCAATTTTGATCTGATCGCCGCGGATTTCCAGCACGGTGATCTCGATATTGTTGTTGATTACAAGGGCTTCGCCTTTCTTTCTCGTTAATGCCAACATATCTATTCACCTGCCTTTTCTTTCTGGTCTTTCAGAATCTGATATACTTTGTATTTTACCGGATAGTCGTCCTCAACAATAAGCTGGACTCCCTTATGGGTATCCATGTTGATGATGAGCGGTGCTTTCAGATTCACGGAAAAGTCCTCAACCTTCTTCGGAACCGTTACGGTTACGAGGATGTAGGTGTTCTCTTCATTCAATTGTCCGAGCGGTGCAATCATCGCTTCGTTTACGTTTGGTTTATAGTCTTCTTTGACTGCCAGCGGCTCCATAACCGGAAATGCGATATCCGTGTCGTCCATGGACTGCAGCCACATGATGGAATTATGCTTCTTCTGCTTCTCCTCGTCGAAAATTAATGCGAACCGGTTCAGGTCCGGAAATCCGATCATGCCTTTTTCCAGGGTTATGATCTTGTCATCTGCGATCTCGATCTCGCCGAAAATTCTTGTTTTTGCCTTCATGGTCTTTTCTCCTCTCGCTCCGCGATGAATTTATGAAAACTCAAAGCCGGATTGTCCTTACCCGCTGCTCCGCGGCTTTGCCCCCGGCTTTCAGTTTTTTACAAATAATCAAGCAGTGTCTGCTTTCCAACCTTCGCTGCTGCGGTCAGGCTGGAAGTATATGCATTGTAAGATGCGGTATAGTCGATAATGATATCCGAAATCTCACGGTCATCATTGCTGGACTTCAGCTCCTCAACGGTCGTCTTCTGGTTCTCGACACGGGTCTGTGTGAGGTCCAGACGATTCTGCAGACTACCGATGTTGGTGATCGCATTGTTGACGTCCCCAAGATAATTGTCAAAGTTGGTAATATACTGCTTGTATGTCTTCTTCAGATTATCGTTTGCATAATCCGCTTCTTTTTGTGCCGCATCAAGATACGTCTGAAGCACCTTCTGCGAATCCGCATCCGCGTAGGAATCACGCTCCATCATCTGCTTGATCTTGTCCACTTTATCATTGGCTTCGATTGCCTTGCTTACGATGTCGATCATCTCGGTCACATCACGTCCGATGCTCGTATCAAATACTTCGCTCGCCTGTGTGTTTGCAGGAAGTGTGATTCCGCTTGAAATCTCGAAGAGAATCTGCTGATTCTCTTTCGTGTATGTGACAGCCTCGTTCATGTCCGGCGTCTTCATTTTACAGTCATAATAGTACTCCGGTCTTGCCTCTCCTGCATCGAAACCGGTCTTGGTATAAGACATGCTGAATTCTGCCTTGGTCTGTGCCATCGTGTGCGCAATGTTCTTGCCGAGCACGAGTTCGCCGGTCTCTTTCAAGAAGATCATATCATCTTCGCCAAGCGTTAATGCGTCATCCCCGTTTGCGGTTGCCTGACGCCACTGCTCCTCATTGTCGTATACAACGACTTTTCCGGTCATATCGGTCGTGTTGCCACCCGCTGTGTAAGAGAATTTATCCAAAGAATCTACCCCATCATATGCCAGACGCAGTCTGCTGTATGTATGTGTGCCGATCTCTGTCGTACATGCGGTCTTCGCATCGGCCGGGACATCCGTCTCTCCGAAATAGTAGCGGTGTTCCTGCAGATCCTGATAGGTAAATTTCTGGTCAATATTGTATGTCGTATCCTTCTCGTCTGTCTTGAACGTCAGCTGAGAGGAAGTACGGTATCCGGTAAATACGGTGCGTCCCGCGTAGTCCGCATTGCCCTCACTGTAGACCTGATCGCTCATCGCCTGAAGCGACTTCAGGATGGTACGGCGGTTATCCGCGGTCAGTGTATCGGTTGAGCCGTTGACACACTGGGTACGGATATCGGTCAGGATTTTCTTCATATTGATTAATGCGGTCTCTGTTACATCGAGCCACGCATTGGCATCGGAAATATTATTGTCCAGATACTGCGTGATATGACTCAAACTTGTCTGCATACGCAGCGAACGGATCGCAACAACCGGATCCTCGGAAGGACGGTTGATCTTCTTCTGCGTTGTCATCTGCGTATTGTATTTGTCGACCAGCACCTTGTTACCGTTAATGTTTGATTTGGTGTTGGCAGTAATCATGTTGTTGGTTACACGCATGTGTATTGCCCCCTTTTGTCTTTTTCTGGGTTATACATCCATGTATTGGTCTGCGACGCTTCCCTGCGCCGTCAATTTATATATCGACCTATACTCCCGTTTCATTAATCAGTTTGTCATACATTTCCGACATTACGGAAATTACTTTTGAAGCCAGGTTGTATGCATTCTGATATTTGATCAGGTTTAACGCCTCTTCATCTTCATCGACACCGGACACGGAAGTTCTCTGATTTCCGACCGCAGTCTGAAGATTATAGTAATTCTTGTAGCTGATATTGGTCTTGTCCACATCGACCGTGATATCGGACAAAAGTGTCTCGAGGAACGACTCCGCATTATCGCCGCGGAACATCGTGACATCCTTCTGCAAGGTCAACAATTTCTCTACGATATCATACTTTGCCTCACCGTTATTGATCTCGGTAGAAGTCGAAAAATAATTCGGGTTCTGAATGGATTTGGAGTTCACCGCAATATTGCTGGCAAGGAATCTGTAGTAACTGTCATCCTTCGAGCTGATGGTAAAAGGCGTGCCGTCCGTTGTTGCCTTGTCATCATAATCACTCGCGTCATAGATTGCGCCGGTCTTCGTCTGTCCGACAAAAAAAGCACCCATCGGGCTTCCTGTCAGATCCACACCCTGTTTTTCAATGTCGTTAAACATCTTGACGAAGTTGCGGACAAATTCGTTAATCTGTGCCTGATAATAAGGTACGCCGAGTGCATCCACGGTGTCGCCGCAAGTAAGCTGCATTCCCTCAATCTTGTCGATACGCTCTGCCGGAATCTCCTCCGTCAGATTGAATTTAATGCTCGTGATACCATCCTGACCGACGGTTGCTTCCCAGCTGTCATAGTTATAGTGACGGTTGCCCACAGTCAGTATGCCGTTTTCCGGCAGATTGAGCGCGTGCATATCCGTGGTGGACGGGAATGTCATATTGATACTGCTGCGCGTCACGCCGTCCGCGTCCGTTGCAGTCTCGACACTGTCCACCGTTCCCTTCATATTTTCTGCATTATTACCGTCTCGCACGGAAAAAAGCGCCTTCAGGCTGCCTCCCGCTGTACCGGAGGTCGCTGCGAAGTCCATTCCCGTATCAGACCAGACAATGGAATAAAGTCCGTCGGCATCGGTCTGGTTGTATTTGTAATCCGAAGTCACACAATCCAGTGTGCGGTAATCATTTCCATCAACAAGAACCTGTCCGTTGATGATAACACGATAATTCGTGCCGCCAAGATTCTGTCCGTATGTATTGTGAACTTCATACTCCTGCGTCTCGACATTGACAAGTTCAGAGAGCTGATCGACCAGATTCGCTCTCTGATCACGAAGCTCATTGGCATGTCCGCCACGGACTTCGATCATGTTGATCTCTTTATTTAAGATTGCGACCTTCTGCGAGATTGCATTTACCGTTCCCACACTGCTTTTGATTTCTTCGTTGGCATCTTCCTGCATCTGCGACAGGCTTGTGGATAACTCATTAAAATAAGTACACAAGCTCTGTGCCTGATGGATAAACTGGTTACGGACACTGACTTCCTCGCCCTTGGTCTTTAAAGTATCAAGACCGTTAAACATTTTGGCAAAGATCGTTGTAAATCCGATCTGTGTATCGTCATTCTTGATCGTATCCTCTACCTGATACAGGTAATATAATTTCTGCTCATAATATCCCTTGCTCGAACTGTTCTGCCAATATTTGCTATCGTAATAGAGATTTCTCTCCTGCGTGATAGCAGTCGCAACCACACCGGTTCCGGTACTTCCGTAACGGGCATTGACACGGATCGGATCGGTAGATTCAAGTGTTGTCGTCTGTCTGGTATAACCCTTTGTCTGCACATTTGCGATATTGTTCGCGGTCGTATTTACAGACGTCTGAAATGAGGACAGAGCACTTGCCCCAATATTAAGTCCGAAAAATTGTGATGGCATATTCTACTCCTCCTGTTCCTTACTCATCCACAGCTTCACGGTTATCGCCCTGTCCCGGACGAATCCGCTTCTACTTAAGTCCTGTCACGATCAGTTCCGTCATCTCGCTGATCACATTCATGAATCGGCTCGCTGCATTGTATGCAGACTGGAACTTGATCATATATGTCAATTCCTCATCGGAAGACACTCCCATAACCTGCTGTCGCTTATTGTCAACGGAGCTTACCGTTCCCTCAAGCGTCTCGGTTGCCGACTGGTAAGTGTTGCCGACAAGTCCAAGCTGCGAAACCAGCTTGTCGTAATATTCCTCAAATGTACACGGCTTCTGATCATTCGGATTAAGGACCATATCCTTAACATTCCATGCATCCGCAAGACGGTGTCCGAAGTCATAATCAACGGCTCCGTTCGCGGTATAAGCCGGCATCAGTGTAATCTGTTTCTTGAGATCCGAATTGATCGTCACCGAACCAATGCTGTACATGGTGGATGAATTATCCGGATCCTCTTCGTTATATACATAATAGGTTTTTCCGTCTGTGCCGGTCACTTCGGTGTACCGATCCACGCCAACCCTTGTAAAAAGCTCTCTCGGTGGAAGTTTTCCATCCACGCCTCTTGCACAGTTCTCCGTATCAAGGATCTTGGTTCCTGCCGGATAAACCGTTCCGTCCACAGATGTAATTTCGGAATCCGACTCGATATTCGGGCAGTACACATCGTTCATTGCCTTCACGATTCTGGAAAAAAGCGTATCAATCTGGGCTTCTACTTCCATTACGGTACTGTTGGAAACTTTGCTGTATGCTTTCTCCGTCTCCAGATCGGCTGTCACACCGTATCGGTTTCCTCTTGCGAGAAGCTTTGATTTAATCCCGCCGACATCGGTATTCATCTCGGTAGAGATCTCATCTTCCAGACGAAATACCGGAACATACTTCTCGTTTGCAAGATCCGACTGCTGCGGCCAATAAGGGGTATAAAAACCGGTACCTTTCGCCGGATTTAATCCCATATTGTAACACTTATGGTCGTCAATAAAGCGTACGCCCTCAAAATCCACGTAACAGAATCCTGTCGCATCTTCTGTGACATCGATTCTTCCGTACTGACCCAGTTCGTCCAAAAGTGTATCCCGTTCATCACGCAACGTCATAGCCGTCTCAACGCCACCGGCCTCAACTTTCTGAATCTTCAGATTCAGTTCATAGACACGATTTCCGATCTCGTTGGCACGATCAACATCATCTTTAATTTGTTCATTAATATTGGATTGATAACTCTTAAGATCCGAGTAGATCGACTGACTCCGGGTTACCAGCAATTCTGCTTTTTGCAGAACAAGGTTCTGGTTGGTAGAGATCGCAGGTTTCGTGGAAAGTTCCTGAAACGCCTGCCAAAGGCTGTTCACACTCTCCTTAAACTGCTCGCCGTTCAACTCCTGCATAAGATCCTCCACATAAGTGGCAACCTCATACTGTGAGGAGTAGAACTCTTTTCTTCCTGCTTCCTGCCGGTAAGTCTTGTCGAGAAAGATATCTCTTGCATGAGCCACATCGCCGATGGATACACCCAGTCCTGACTGCTGCATATTCACGCGATTGCTGACTTCTTTGAGTTTTATATAATTCTTATCCGCAAAGCGAACCTGCTCACGAACATATCCTTTGGTATCAACATTCGCAAGGTTGTTTGCAGTTGTGTTCAATGCATTCTGTGCATTCTGGAGACCAGATGCTCCAACATAGAGAGATCCGAATCCGTTTGCCATACCTTAGTTCCTCCTCTTTGAACATCAGCCATTCCAGTTCGCTTTCCGCGAAGGGCTGACGCTGCATGTCAAGCTTTCATAGAAACCTTGACACATTCCTAGCTCGTAGCATCAAAGCCGCTACCACCCAACAGAGAGCCTGTGTTGTAGGCGCTCTTGTCGTAGTTGGCAGTCTCAGGGGCCTGACGAAGGCTTTTGAACAAAGTCATGTCGAATTCGTTTAACTCAATCGCCTGGCGGATCAGAACTGCGTTCTGTTCGCTCAGGCTCTTCATCCGATTGGCTGCTTCAAGCAGGCTGTCTCTTGCCTCTGTAAGCTGCATCTGCACCTTCGGCTGCGTATCCAGAAGAGAAATGAGCCGTGTGACGGTCATCTTTCCATCTGTTCTGCCGAGTACAGTCGCAATATCCTTTAAAATCTGGATCTGCTGATTGCTGTATGCAATCAAATCATCCCCGGCCAGCTGTTCCTTCGTTGTAATCTCCTCGAGTGCAGTCACATCCGCAGCAATCAGAACATCCTTCTTGCGTTCTTCATAACCGACGAGCGTTGTGTAAATCTTCTTTTCCGCATCAAGTACATTTACAAGTTCTTCTACTAAACTGGCCAAATTTCAAATCCTCACTTACTACATAAGACTGTTATTGTACTTCTCCAGCAGCTTGCTGGCGAAATCTCCCGGCTCTACGGAATAATTTCCGGAGTCAATCATTGACTTAAGCTGTGCAACTTTGTCTTCCCTGATATCCGAAGCTTGTGATACTGCACTCTTTGCAACCTGATAATCACAACCAACCTGTGAAATGGATACCTGATCCTTCGGTGCACTAACACTTGATGTCTTCTGTGTCTTGTAATTGCTCTGTACGCCGTACAGCTGCGCTACCTGGTTATATGCATCAATACGCATAACAGCATCTCCTTTCTTCCTTGAAATCTGTGTAACATTTGGTTACCAATAAGCTTTCTACATTATCTATCGGTTGTTTGTTTGGATACTTTAGCGCTGATTTCAAATTTTCTCAATTTGTTTGCGGAATATCATAGGAATCGTCGAAATGTGTATACCGCTTTTTGCCGCAAAACCTTGACAATGCGTCGCTTCATGCCTTATACTTAAATCTCCGAGTAGCCGGGGTGGTAGCGGTACCTTGAACCAACAATCCGCTATAGTTGGGGTGATATCTCGCAGAGGGTCCAAACGGTGGAGCTGCCCTTGGTAAGTGGCGTTGACGTCTGGGTCTTACGCAATGGGAATCTGTGAACCGAGTCAGGGTAGGAATACAGCAGCTCTAAGCAGACGCTCTCATGTGCCGTAAGGTCGCCTGGAGGGAGTTAACTGCCAAGGTAACGTCTGTCGAATGAATTCGAAGCGAGATACTCGGTTTTAAAATGCTCGATGATATAAGAAGTATAGGTTCTTGCCAATCCGGTGAGGATCTATTTTTTTACATTTGAGGTTTATGAAAATAAACCTTGACATTTCCGGTTTATAGTTGTAAACTCAGCTTAAGGTTGGTGGTTATAAACCGTTTGATGTGAAATACGAAGCAACCTGCAAACGATCTATGACCACGTATTTCAAAAACAAGGATATGGAGGAAATTCATATGGAATACGCAAAATTATGTGATAGCGACTACCGTTTCATGTGTGTGGTCTGGGATCACGCTCCAGTCAATTCCGGAGATCTTGTAAAGCTGTGTCAGGAAGAACTCGGCTGGAAGAAATCTACGACTTACACGGTCGTGCGCAAGATGTGTGAAAAAGGTTACATCACCAACGAGAATGCAACCGTCACGGTTCTGATTCCAAAGGAGCAGGCACAGAGGGAGGAATCACAGTATTTCGTTGACCGCACCTTTGACGGCTCCCTTCCCAGTTTCGTGGCAGCCTTTCTTGGCGGAAAGAAGATTTCCGGCGAAGACGCAAAGAAGCTGAAGAAAATGATTGACGAACATAAAGAAGCCTGACTATGAAAACGATCCACGAACACAAAGAATCTTAGCAATAGAAACAACGAAAACAACGGAAATGATGTATCCTGCAGATGGCACCATGGCAAACATATCTGCATCCGATTGATCAGAAAGGAATGGCTATGTTAAGCGAATTAAGTCAAATTTTCCTTACTTTTTTACAAAAAAATATGACCGTAGCAGTCGTAATCATCGCAGTTCTTCTGGCGCGCCTGCTTCTGCGCAGGATGCCAAAGAAATACTCCTATGTTCTTTGGTCACTTGTCGGAATCCGCATGATCTTTGATCTGCCGATTGCCTCAAGGCTCAGTGTATTCAATCTGTTTCGTTCCTTTGCCGGCCGCGCATCGACTGCGGAAACGATGCTGTCCCCAAAAGGCGTAACAAATCCGGTCGGCACCACTGCTGCTTCCGGCGCAATGGGCACAACCGGAACCGCTGCTTCCAATGCGATTTCCGGGAATGCAGCCGCAAGTGTTACGGCGCATTCCCTTAGTACACCCCAGATGATCCTTGGAATTCTTGGATGGATCTGGCTGATCGGAGTCGGGCTTTTCGTGGCATATGGTATCTATTCTTATATCAAATGCAGAATGCTTGTGCAGACAGCAGTCCTTGCGAATGATATCGATCTGCCTGTCTCTTCGCGCAGCCACGTATCCGGTCGAAAGGCGCATTTGTTTGCAGGTTCAAACACCACATCTATCATGCGAAACGGCGGCATAACCATATGGGAATGCGACCGGATTCCTTCGCCTTTTGTCCTGGGAATCATTCGACCGCGAATCTATATACCGTTCTGGATGGGCGAACAGGAACAGGCCTACATTCTGGCACACGAACAGTATCATGTGCGACGGTTTGATCCGCTTTGGAAGCTGATCGCGTTCCTGCTGCTTGCCGTATACTGGTGGAATCCGCTGGTATGGATCGCCTTTTTCTATATGGTGCGTGACATGGAGATGAGCTGCGACGAGGCGGTCATTGAGCAGTTTGGCGGCAGCATTAAACAAGGCTACAGCAACTCTCTTCTGGAGTTTGCGATGGAGCGGCATCCGTATTCGTTTGCCCCGGTCGCTTTCGGAGAGGGCGATGCAGGAAGGAGGATTAAAAACGTGTTGAATTTTAAGAAACCACAGACCTGGGTTGCGATCATTGTGATCGTCGGCATCAGCTGCCTGACGAACGGCAAGGATGGCAATCATGATACACAAAACACACAGACAAACAATACCGAACAGACTTCCTCAGAGACTGTATCGGATACACAGGACGGTCGGCTACAGGGAACGGAAATACCCGAATCCCAAGCGCAGGACTCGTCGGAATTGAATCGTGCGGCAGAGGGTGCTACGGAAGTTTCCGACAAAGTACCGGTAAAAAGCCTGATGAAATGGGCACTGGCATTCTGCAACCGAGATGTCATCAGCATCAAGGATCTTGCCGGTGAGAGTGCGTTAGAAGATCTGAAGGATCAGAATCTTCTGGATGACAATGATAACCTCGGCTGGTCCAGTCCGTGGCCGATGGCAGAATTCGATGATGGTAAGGCCGGATATCAGATTGCAAATGTAGATGCGGATAAGAATACCGCAACGATTCTGTACTATGCATGGACATCTGATCCACATATAACGGCCTGGGCAGAGACGCTTCACTACGAAGTGACAGATGGAAAGTTAGAGGTGATCAGCGAGGAACTGAAGATGCTCGACGCGATTTCCGGCGGTGCAGATTTTGAAGCAGCCTATCCAAACGATATTACAGACACTATGATGGATTATCAGACAAACGGTCTTGGCAGAACGCTAAACGACCATGCAATGTCCGCAAACGGAATGAGTCCGGACGGCAGCTACAACCTGACGGATCCGGTTGAAGCGGCCCGCTATCTACTGAATCTGCTGCCAAATGATCGCAAGGTGGAAATTACAGCCGACAAAAAGGGGGATCTCGTTGACCTCACGGTTCATTTTACCGAAGATG
This sequence comes from uncultured Lachnobacterium sp., assembly GCA_900549895.1. Lineage (GTDB taxonomy): Bacteria > Bacillota > Clostridia > Lachnospirales > Lachnospiraceae > Roseburia. Next base: position 1,384 of record URQG01000014.1, on the reverse strand, counting down.
ATGTGACACACACGATAACCATGGAGCGCCCTTGGAGCACAGACGGCATATGGGTTGTGCGTCAGATTGATCCGCCGATTGCGATCAATATTGCAGAATAAAGTAACGATTCCATTTATGTACCCAACTACTCTACAGCAAAACAGGAGCGAACCTTACGAGGTTTTCGCTCCTGTTTTCCCATTTAGAATAAACCATACAACAATACGAGGGAAAGCATTCGCTTTCCCTCTGTCTTTAAATCTATTGGTTTTACCGAGCTCTTTCTTATCCGAAGTATCTATCAAGTAAGCCCTTTAATGCCTTGCCGTGTCTAGCCTCATCGCGAGCCATCTCATGAACGGTATCATGGATTGCATCAAGGTTATTCTTCTTAGCGCATTTTGCAAGGTCAAACTTACCTGCTGTAGCACCGAACTCACAGTCAACTCTCCACTTAAGGTTATCCTTTGTTGTAGCCTTCATGTTTGGCTCAAGATCCTCACCTAACATCTCTGCGAATTTTGCTGCATGCTCAGCCTCTTCGTAAGCTGCCTTCTCCCAATAGAGACCGATCTCCGGGTATCCCTCACGGTGAGCAACACGTGCCATGCAAAGATACATTCCAACTTCTGAGCACTCACCCTCGAAGTTTGCCTTCAGCTGATCGAAGATGAACTTCTTATCTTCATCACTGATTTCCGGATTATTCTTAACAGTTGAAGCGTATACGCCGAACTCATGCTCAGCTGCGAGAGTAAGATCTCCCTCTACCTTCTTGAACTTATCAGCGCCAACGTGGCATACCGGACACTCTGCCGGTGCTGCTTCTCCTTCATAAATGTAACCACATACTGTACATACCCACTTTGCCATAATTCATGTCCTCCTTAAAATTTAACTTGTTTGTTTTCTTGCGCACTCCGGGCACAATCCGGAAAATTGAATCGTATGCTTTTCAATGATCCCATCAAAATGCTCCGCCGCCAATCGGTTCAGCGCATCCTGCTGCGGCAGCTCCAGATCCATCACACAACCACAACTCCTGCAATCGAAGTGGTAATGTGGCTTCGGATTTCCATCAAAGCGATCCGAACCTCCACTCACCGTAAGCTTCTGAATCTCCCCGAGATCCGCCAAAAGCGACAGATTCCGGTATACGGTTCCTAAGCTGATGTTTGGGAATTCGTCCTTAATGTCCATGTAGACGGTTTCCGCGGTTGGATGATCATAACGACCGATCAGACATTGCTGAATTGCGTCTCTTTGTTTGCTTCGTTTAATCATCGTAACTCCTTAAATCAATAATAAGAACTGTTACTGATATTAATATAGCAAGGAGATACCATTTTGTCAACTGTTTTTTTTCTGTCTCTTATACACACCTCCGAGCCCACGAGACGCG
>URQG01000013.1 GCA_900549895.1 uncultured Lachnobacterium sp. | reverse complement strand
ATCAACTTTTATAGCGATCTCTTTTTTTCCCATTCTTAGCTCACCTTCACATAACTGTTTTCATTTTTATAGATCAAACGAACGCCGATCCAACTTAAAGCAGCACCAATCACAATCCAGATAAGAAGGACGTTCAGTTCCGGTGTTTCTCCATAAATCAGACACTTACGGCTGCTTTCAATAACAAACGCCATCGGATTAAATTTCCCCAAAATTGTAGCTAATTCCGGATGGTCCTTACCGATTCGGTGGCTGATGGAAAACATGATACCTGTCATATAAAATATCAGTCTCAATACAATGGACACAACATTCGACAGATCCTGTACATACACTCCGTAATGGCAGAGTATGCACATAAGACCAAAGGTAACCAGCCAAAGGCAGATCATAAGCGGAATGATAAAAACAATATTCCAGGTCAGATGGACATGATAATACACCATTAAAACTATAACGATTGCAAAAGATACCAACATCTTAAATCCGTTAACAAACATCTTGGATTCAAGCAAAATAAATTTTGGCAGATAGACTTTTGACACAAGTCCCTTATTTTTCTTTATGATGGTAACACTGTTCTTAAGGTTCTGATTGAAAAATGTCCATATTGCTAATCCGATATAAATAAATGCAGTAAAGTATTTTTCTCTTGCACTAAACACAAATCCGAAAATAAATGCGTAAATAAACATTAAGCATACAGGTTCCAGAATCCACCAGACCCAATTAAGATAAGATCCGGCAACTTCAGCTTTCAACTCGGCTTTGGCTGAATATTTTGCATAACTATAATATTTTTTCAAATCATCTATAAAACGTTTCATGGTTAATTTTTCCTCTTTATCTGACCACAACGAATCTGATTATAGCATAGAGCGCTATACATTTCAATTTGAATAGATTTATTCTTTCTTGCTCGCCGTCGTCTGGTTCTCATCCACGCCTTCCGTATTTTCTCTCACAAACAAAATCTTAAATGTGAGGAAAAGAATCTTAATATCCATCCAGACCGAATAGTTCTCAATATAAGTCAGGTCAAGTTTCAGCTTGTCATACGGGGTTGTATTATACTTCCCATACACCTGCGCATATCCGGTCAGACCGGCTTTCACTTTCAGACGTAGTACAAATTCCGGGATTTCCTCGGTGTACTGATCCGCAATAATCTGTCTCTCCGGTCGTGGACCGACAACCGACATCTCACCTTTTAAAATATTGAAAAGCTGTGGCAGCTCATCAAAATGGATTGCACGGATCACACGTCCGACCGGTGTCACACGCGCATCTCCCTTGGCCGCAAGTCTTGCACCCGCATCCTCGGAATGCACCGACATACTGCGGAACTTGTAGATCATGAATGGTTGTCCATCCTTGGTCAATCGTTCCTGCTTGTACAGGATCGGACCATGATCATACAACTTGATTGCCAATACGATCACAAGCATAAACGGTGATGCAATCACAATACCGATCAGTGAAATCACAATATCCATCAAACGCTTTACGAACTGATCCACAATGCTCAGTCCCTGATTGCGGGAAAGCAGAAGCGGTGTATCAAACAGATGAATATCATCCGCACCACGGAATAAGATATCCGAGATCTTCGGAGTCACATACGTTCTCACAGATTCCTGATAACAATATTTCATAATCTGGTTGCGCGCCTCCGAAGGGAGATCACACAGTACCACAGCATTATATTTCTTGATCATCGGATACAGCTTTTCATATCCAATACGATAGCTTTCTGCGGCACAGATATTGTATTTATCTTTTCTCGTATTGATCTTTGCGATCAGATCATCCGGAGAATAGTTTCCATAGATAACGAGCATCTGTCTTGGCGGATATAAATACTGATAAAATTTCCGGATGACGATAACCCACGGTACAATAAATATAATTTCCGTAAGCGTCATAACAATCAAAGGTTCCGGACTTAAATAGTCATTTGCGACCAGACAGATTTCAAAATATGACACGATCATCGCAAGAAATACGGCAAGTATCTGTGACAGAATAATATCGGAAACTCTCATATATCCGATCCGATATCCTCCAAATACTTTTGTAAAAAAGAACACGAACAGTACATACATACCGATGACCGCCCAGTTACCTCTTCGGAAAAAGGTATTTGCCTTATCCAGTTGTGGGACATACATGACATACCATACCCAGCCAAAACATAATGCTTCCATGGCCAGTGTCAGGACATTTGCCACAAAGTTTAGTAAATGTTTGTATTTTTCCTTCATACTATCTCGTTATCCTCGCAGTGTATACTCGTTCACTTACTTATTCGCCCAATCCGCTCTCGATATACGCAATCAGTGTTTCAAGCGCTTTCCTCTCATCCTCACCTTCACAGATCAATGTTATTTCATCACCTGACTTAATGCAGGCTCCTAACACACTGAGAACGCTCTTGGCATTGGCGGTATTGCCCCTATACTCAAATGTAATCTTACTTTTAAACTTCATTGCCTCTTTACAGAGATTACCGGCAGGACGCAGATGTAACCCTGTCGGATTCTTAATTTTAATTGCCTGTGACAACACAATCATCCCTCCTAAATCATTACTTTCATAATGAGATCCGCAAGCTTTCTCGCTTCTTCATCAATGACCGCCTGATCCTTTCCTTCTATCATCACTCGAATGAGCGGTTCTGTTCCGGATGGGCGGATCAGTACTCTTCCCTCCCCGGCGAATTTATCTTCCAGTTCCTTAATCGCGTCCGCAATCTCACTGTACTCCATATAACTTTCTTTTTTGTGATTCGGCACCTTGGCATTGACCAAAGCCTGTGGCAGCACTTCCATCACCGTTGCGAGATCAGAAAGTTTCTTCCCTGTATCAACCATTACCTGTAACAGATGTAATGCCGTAAGCAAACCGTCGCCGGTTGTGTTATCATCCAAAAAAATAACATGACCCGACTGTTCACCGCCAAGATTATAGCCGTTTTCCAGCATATTTTCAAGTACGTAACGATCTCCAACCTTTGTCTTCTCAACATGGATTCCTTTTTCTTTTCCCATAATAGAAAATCCGAGATTTGACATAACGGTAACAACAATCGTATTCTTGGCAAGTTTTCCCTTCTGCTTCAGATAGTTGCCGCAGATAGCCATAACAACATCGCCATCGATCAGGTTTCCCTTCTCGTCAACCGCAAGCATACGATCCGCATCTCCATCAAAAGCAATACCCACATCCGCTTTCTCCGAAACGACACGCGCACATAACTCATCCATATGTGTCGATCCGCAATTGGCATTAATATTTGTTCCATCCGGAGATGTATGTATTGCAATCAGATTTGCTCCAAGATCGGTAAGAGTCTTGACCGACGTATAAGAACTTGCACCCTCTGCACAATCCACAACGATCTTTAAATTTGACAGATCCACCGGAACCGTTTTCTCCTGATAACGAATATATTCATCCACGATATCAAGTCGGTACTCTACCTTACCGATTCCCGGTCCGATTGGGAACACAACATCTTCCATATCATTACGGATGAGAGCCTCGATCTCGTCCTCAAGCTTGTCAGACAACTTATAACCTTCTCCGTTAAAGAACTTGATTCCGTTAAATTCCATCGGATTGTGTGATGCGGAGATCACAACTCCTGCATCCACTTTATGCTTACGGGTAAGATATGCGATTGCAGGTGTCGGCGCAACCCCAACATAGATTGCATTCGCTCCAACCGAGCAAATTCCTGCCATCAATGCACTTGCCAACATTCCTCCTGAAATACGGGTATCACATCCCACAATGATCGTTGGCTGATGTGACTGTTCTTTGGTAAGCACATATGCACCTGCCTGCCCAAGTTTCATTGCGAGTTCGATGGTCAGTTCTGTTCCTGCAACACCCCTGACTCCGTCTGTTCCAAACATTCTAGCCATATCTACTTTACTCCTTGCTATCCTCTTAGTTTATTCATCATTGGTCAATTGTTATCATTTCCTGCGGATGTATCTTCCGAATCCGATGTATCATCCGTCGGATTATCATCATTTGAATCCCCGTTTTCAGAAGATTTCTTTGAGATTTTAACCTCGACCGATACCATACGTGCCGCATAGTTGGTCTCATCAAGTTCAATCTCCAGATTTACCTGATGAAGTCCTTCTTCCATGCCAGACACATCAATTGCCGAAGCAAGATCTGCGGCACTTAATCTATTTAAGTCATTCTGCAGACCGCTGATCGTAACCGTAACCGAATTCTGCTCAAATGCGAGTTCATAGCCATCTTCCAGACCATTCACGGTAATATCCTTGGTGTCGATCGTGAATGTCTTGGACTGATATGCCTCAATTCGCACCGTAACCGTTACCGTCGCATCAGCCGCATCTACCAGTTCAACCCCGTCTGGAAGATACTCCGTAATATCGATGGTTGTTGTAAGATCATCCCGCGCACCGCTCACATTCAACACTTCTGCCGGAATAGCCAAAGACATAATCGGATTAAGTACGGACGACGCACCCTTGATTCGAATGTTCTCCGGGTCACTTGTAATCTCAACCACACGATAATCGCCGGATGGTGTACCGGTTGTCGTAAACGATAACGGAATTTCCTTCACACGAAGGATTTTCGCTGCAATCGTAACAGTTGTATTATTATACTTTAATCGCGTCGTATCGATTTCATTGCCATCCGCGTCATAGAATACCGGAAGCACATTGTCCGAGAGATTCATAGACATTCCCTCTACATCGATCGTTGCGACAACACTGTCAATTTTATCCACGATGGTCGCCGGTCCTGTCACATTGAGCACGTTCGGATTCGTAACCGTCACTTCACCAAGTGCATATCCGTCCGCAACCTGTCCTGTCGTATCAGCAGTAATCATAAATCTTCTGCTTACCAGATCATCCAGAGAAATTTCCAGATACTGATTTTTTCCATTGTACTTCAACGACGAATTCGAACGGCGGCTGATTACCTCGATCGGTACCTTCGCACTCTTGTTATCCGAATTCATGATCATACGATTCATGTCTGCAGTCGCAACAAAATCAGTGTCTTCAAGCTTATTGATCACACTCCGCTTCGCTGTAACGGAAAACGTAATCGTATTTGTTCCATTTAAAACTTCATAGCATTTGTTCATATCCGTGATCGCAGATTCATTTTCCACCATCACATTGGTTGTAAAACGAACCGTCTTATTCGGATCATCAATATTATATACAACCAGCCACAAAATAAATGCGAAAACAACTGCCAGAATTTTATATCCAATATTGTTCACCAGGGTTTTGAGAATCTTATTTGCCATTCTTCAACCTCCTTCTGATGAGTTCCAAACCAGTCACTTCACGGTTGTGGTTCTGCAGGTATCTGAGTTTTTCACGAAGGAAATCCGCGTCAACTCCATGATAGATCTGCCCACGCAATGCGATAGAAACCTTTCCGGTCTCCTCCGACACGACAATGGTAAGAGAATCACTTACCTCACTGATTCCAACAGCCGCACGATGGCGCGTGCCAAGATCCTTGCTGAGTACAAGACTGTCAGACAGCGGAAGATAACAAGTCGCCGATACCACGCGATCTCCACGCACAATGACAGCGCCATCGTGAAGCGGAGTATTCTTTTCAAAAATATTGATCAGCAACTGACTGCTGATGATCGCATCCACATCAATTCCCGTACGCACATATTCATTAAGAAGAATTTCATCCTCAACAACGATCAGTGCTCCTGTCCGAACCTTTCCCATCGCGTAACTTGCCTTAATAAGTTCCTCGATCGTACGGTCCGAGAACCTGTCATTGTCTGTCTTACCAAAGTTAAACCATCTTCCAAACAAATTCTTCCCGCCAAGATTTTCAAGAGCTTTACGAAGTTCCGGCTGAAAGATGATAACCAATGCCAGCAATCCCACACTGAGTAAATTTTCTGCCAGCCACAGGATCGTGTTCATATGGAAGATCAACGCGAGCAGGATAAAGATCAAAATGATCATAATACCTTTGAACAGATTCCACGCTCTCGTATTTTTGATCCAGAGTAAAATGTAATAAAACAGGAAAGAGATAATCAGAATTTCCACAACATCCACAGGGGACATTGAGATATCCGGGAAATCAAGTGCTCCTATCGTGCGATCATATAAATCCGTTATCGTACCTGCAAAATTCTGCATATTTCCTCCTTCCTTCTAATACATCCGTAGTTACTTATTTTAATAAATCTTCATCGATATCCAGTTCTTTGGCGATCACCTTACGACTCGTCTCTTCCTCTTCCGGAGTCAGCGTCTGTTTTGATTGATCAATGCGTTTGCCTATACTTGCCGTATTTCCAAAATGTTTTACCGTCACTTCTTTTACCGCAACCATCTTTTTAGGAACCGCTTTCACATAATAATAATAGTCGTCATCCTCAAACTGTACACGCTCTGTTCTCGCATAATCAAGATTCATGAACAGGAACTGTATCACAAAACTGATCAACAATGACAGTATATTACCGATAAGCAGTCCTAATGTCTTATCCGACACATTCAGCACAAGATAACCGACAAACAGACCGACAATCTCGATCAGAATACCTGAAATGATCGCAAGTGTCCAGGCATGATCCACTTCAAGTTTTCTGACAACATACACAACAATTGCCGCAATCGTAAAGATTGCGATCACCAAATACATTTCCTTGTTGCTCAAAAGCTGACCGACCGAAATATCAAACTTGGAAGAAGCTTCTGCACTCTCCTCTGCGACCACACTTTTGAGTGTACCGGAATTCTGATGTATCCCATCAAGGAAATAATAGATCACAGTACCACAAATGACTGCGATCACAGAATATGCATCTCTTAACAGCGCACAACCGACCGGCATGACATATGGAATGTTCAGCTTAAAACAAACCGGTGTCAAAACCGCTGCAAATCCATCTTTGGGCGCAAATCTGAAATATAGGAAAAACAATGCCGCAAATAGCACGAGTGTTGTCAGTGCAACTTCCATCGACAGCGCATACATATCCGCAAGAACAATCAATGCGGCAAGCCAGATCATGGCATTAACCGGCAGGATTGCACATACCAGTGCCAAAATGAGAGCCACCGGGAAGCGGCTGATCTTCTCCATAAAGCCAATATTCATGTTGATTGTTGTAAAAAGCACAAATGCCACAATAAATTTAACAACCGGGAACAAATAACTTTCGTACTTGCTGTAAAAACGAATCAATCGATCCTTAATCTCCAATAAATTTGTCATAAAGCCTCCCCTATGCTTTTAATTTTTCTTCTCTGTGATACATCTTCCGTACTTTTTTCAGATGTCCGGCATACTTGCGGATTTCCTTCCTGCCTTTCGCATACCTGACGGCATAAACAAATACCGTCACAAGAAGATAGATTGCCATAAATCCCACGTAAAGCAGAATAAACCGTACCGCAAGATTCGTCAGATCCGCAGAATTTACAAATGCGATTGCAGCTGACATATCACCGATTCCCCAGAGTGCCACAAGAAGCATAAAGGCGATCGTTCCGGAAAAAAAGCTTTTGACAAGTTCCTTGCCAACATAGTCCCATATATAATATTGTCCCATCTGATGGCATTCCTTATCCTCGTATTCATCGTATACTGCCATCTGATAAAGTTCTTTGACGCGTTCTTCGTTGATCATTTTGTCCTCCTGCTTATAATTGGACACAATTACACATTATTTTGTATTATATCACATCTGCTTATGATTTCAAAGAACGAATTGCAATCAATGGGCTCTCATAAAAAAAGTCCCGAATATTCCGCAATATCCGAGACCTTCATCATCACATCATCTTAACTTTTCAGGAATCTCATGCGCTCACGATCCCTCTCTGTCTTTTTCCGGCTCTCCGGATCAAACTGGGGCGAATATGCACTGCGCAGATTCATAGCCATTGTCGTCTTACATTCATCGCAATATTTGCCCGTACGAATCATCTTTCCACATCGTTCACAAGTAATTCCTGCCTCCGATGCATCCGAGAGGATCAGACGCTCCTCGCGCACCCATTTCTTGATCTGTTTCACGGACACATCCATCTCACGCGATACCGTCTCCATCGATGAGTTTGGATTTTCTTCCAAATATTTCTTTACTTGCTGAAACTTATCCTCCAGCTTTTTTCTGCAATCCGGACAGATTGTCTCATTGCTCAATACATTAAACAATCGTCCGCAGCTTCTGCAATTCGTAACGTTCATGACATTCCCTCCTACATGCCTTCTCCTGTACAAAGTGTCAAAAAATAGACACTCTCTACTCCGTGTAAATACAATTCCTGCGCAACAGACTCCACTGTGCTGCCGGTTGTATAGATATCATCAACGATCAATATACTCTTATATTTTACTACAAAGTCAGCAGCCTGAAAAGCTTTTTTCAGGTTGTTTTTTCGTTCCTGATCACTCAGATATTTCTGTGGTTTTGTATTACGGACACGTTTTAGTGCATCCGCCTTCATCGGAATTTTCCAAATTTCTGCAAGTTCATATGCAAAAATTTCCGCCTGATTATATCCTCTATATCTCTTCTTTCGCGCATACATCGGCACCGGAACAATCACATCAATTTTTATCCGTCTCACCCAGTCCGTATATTCTTGTGCTGCTTTTTCAGCAAAAAAGTGAGCATATTCACGCCTGTTTGAATATTTGAACCGATATATCGCCTTGCGAATTTCCCCTTTGTACAGAAAAAGAGATTTTCCCTGCCTGCAATACATCCTATGCCCGCCTGCCTTCTTTTTTACGCAGTCATGACAATACTCCAGCTTCTCGGACGAAAGAGGCTTACCGCAACGATAACAAACCGTTTTCCCCACCGGATAAAGCTTTCGCTCACATGCCGGATGTACCCGCATCTTTGCACGGATCAGCTCCGCCTCCAGCAAGTCATCACACACTGCACAACGTGGCGGAAAGAAGATCTGTAATAATCCTTCTTTGATTACTCTTCCTCCTTCGCCCAACCGAATGCATAGTGCACTGCTTTGTTCCATTCTCTGCGCTTCTTATCTCTTGCAGCCTGTGGCATCTGTGGTGTAAATACGTGATCAAGTTTCTGATTCTTGATCACCTCATCCTTATTCTTCCAGTATCCCACAGCAAGTCCAGCCAGATATGCCGCCCCGATTGCCGTAGATTCAACGCACGCCGGACGGTTGACCGGAACGCCAAGAATGTCCGATTGGAACTGCATCAGGAAATTGTTTGCACTTGCTCCACCATCCACTTTCAGTGTTCGCACTTCAATTCCGGAATCCGCGCGCATCGCGTCAATCACATCGCACACCTGAAGTGAGATAGATTCCAGCGTTGCCCGGATAATATGATTCTTATTCGTACCTCGCGTAATTCCAACGATTGTTCCCCTTGCATACTGATCCCAGTGCGGTGCACCAAGTCCGGTAAAAGCGGGAACCACATAACATCCGTTTGTATCTTCCACCTTGGAAGCCATATATTCCGAGTCTGCGGCCGAATCGATCAGGCGCAATTCATCGCGAAGCCACTGGATTGCAGCTCCCGCAACAAAGATGGAGCCTTCCAGCGCATAAGAAACTTCACCCTCCAGCCCCCACGCGATCGTCGTAACCAGTCCGTTTTCGGAGAAAACCGGCTTATTTCCTGTATTCATTAGGAGAAAGCAACCTGTTCCGTATGTATTCTTTGCCTCTCCCTCATGAAAGCATGTCTGTCCGAAGAGCGCAGCCTGCTGATCTCCGGCCGCCCCGCCGATTGGAATCTCTCCCCCGAAAAAAGAAGCATCCGTATGTCCGTATACACAGCTTGACGGCATCGGTTTCGGGAGCATACTTCGAGGAATTTCAAGTTCGTTCAGAATATCCTCATCCCAATCCAGCGTATTAATATTAAAAAGCATCGTTCTGCTTGCATTGGAATAGTCTGTGACATGAACACGTCCCTTTGTCAGTTTCCAGATCAGCCACGTTTCTACCGTTCCAAAGAGCAGCTTTCCTTCCTCCGCAAGTGCACGTGCACCTTCTACATGGTCTAAGATCCATTTGATCTTAGTTGCCGAAAAATAAGCATCGATAATAAGCCCTGTCTTCTTCCGATAGGATTCTTCCAAACCTTTTGCTTTTAAAGCATCTGCAATATCCGATGTTCTGCGGCACTGCCAGACGATCGCATGATAGACCGGCTCTCCGGTCTCTTTATTCCAAACGATCGCAGTCTCTCGCTGATTCGTAATACCGATCGCGGCAATATCTTCCGCCTTGGCATTGATCATGCTCATCGCCTCTACTGCGACACCGAGCTGGGTAGACCATATTTCATTTGCATCATGTTCTACCCAGCCCGGATTTGGAAATATCTGGCGAAACTCTTTCTGTGCCATGGAGCAGATATTGCCCGATCGATCGAACAGGATACAGCGATTGCTCGTCGTACCCGCATCTAACGCCATAACGTATTTTGCCATATAACCCCCTGTTTTCTATGATCAGGCACAGCCTGATGATCTGCGCACCTCAGCACGCTTTCCTGTCACTGCTTTTATCCAAGACGGATACGATTGATCATATCGATCCCAGCCGCCTTCTCCTCGAATTCACTCTCACTCATCTCCGCAGTTGTAAATCCGATTTCTCCGTCAATTCCGGCATTCACATAAGAAACTTTGCCAAATGCGGCCTCAACGGCTGCCTTATCAGAAGATGTACGTACAAAGAAGCTGTTGCGGCTGTCCTTGTAATCGACCAGTTCGATCTTCTCCGGCTTCCAGTCAATATAAATGTTGGTGTTCTTATGCTTAACCATATCAACCACATCGGCAACAACAGCACTGGCTGTAGGGAGTTTTCCTGCTCCACTTCCGTAGAACATTGCATCTCCGAGTACATTTCCATGTACGAAAATGCCATTGAATACACCATTGACGCCACAAAGCGGGTGATCTGCAGCAAGCATAAACGGAGCAACCATACAACTGTAGCTTCCGCCAACTTTACGGCTGGATGCCAACAGCTTGATCGACCGGTTCATAACCTCTGCGTACTTGAAATCCTTTGCAGTAATCTTTGTAATACCCTCACAATGAATGTCTTCAAAATCAACCTGTCGTCCACATACAAGCGAAGTCAGGATGGCAATTTTACGGCAAGGATCATGTCCCTCGATATCCGCAGTCGGGTCTTTCTCTGCATATCCCCTATCCTGAGCGTCCTTTAACACTTCGTCAAAATCCGCACCTTCCTGTGCCATCTTTGTCAGCATATAGTTGGTTGTACCGTTTAAGATACCGGTGATCTCCTCGATCTCGTCCGCGGTCAGACACTTGTTGAGCGGACGGATAATCGGAATACCACCGCCGACACTGGCCTCAAACTGGAAGTTTACGTTGTGGTCACGTGCGATCTTGATCAGTTCCGCGCCTTTTGCTGCCACTAGGTTCTTATTGGAAGTTGCAACCTGCTTGCCCGCCTCAAGCATCGCCTTAACAAATGTATAAGCCGGCTCAACGCCTCCCATTGTTTCAACAACGACACCGATTTCCGGATCATTGACAATTACCTCATAATCATGAACGATCGCATTCTCCATCGGGTCTCCCGGAAAATCGCGAAGATCAAGGATATACTTTACTTCGATTTCCTCGCCTGCTCTCTGTGCAATCTTTTCTTTGTTAATTCTTAATACATCTACAACACCGGATCCGATGGTGCCGTATCCCATAACTGCTATCTTCATCTTTTCACTCCCTGGCTAAAATTTTTGCGTAATGAATGCCTTGGATGGATTCAATACTGTCCTTCATCACTTCCACATCACCCGTTGCCGGAAAGACATCAATGCTGAGCGACAATGATGCGATTCCGTTGACCGGAATGCTCTGATGAATGGTCAGAACGTTCGCATGAAAATCTGCGATCGTCTTAAGTACGAGAGATAAAATTCCCGGTTCGTCATCAAGCTGGATCACCATCGTAACTGTCTTTCCCTTCTCATTCTCATGAAATGGAAATATATCATCTTTGTACTTGTAAAAGGAACTTCTGCTGATTCCTACCGCTTCGGTGGCATCCTGAACGGATGTCATCTTACCGGAATCCAGCAAACGCTTGGCTTCCACAACTTTGAGCAGTACCTCCGGCACAGCTTTTTCCTTTAAGACGAAGAAAGATGTTTTCTCTGACATCCCTTACCTCCTCTGTATTGTCTTTCTATGACCGACACTTGTGCTCACTCGAAAGATTTTAACACAGTAAAGCATAGAACGCAAGACCTGTCGCCATACTTTTATAGCAATTTGCCCCCACTGCGTGTCAAAACACACAGTGGGGGCTTCCCATACTATGCTCTAGGCTTTCCGCAGTTGCTGCAGAAATTGCCGGAATTCACCTGTCCGCATGAACAGGTCCAGTCTGTGGACGGAGCCGGTTTGCCGCAATTACTGCAGAATTTCCCGCTATTTACCTGTCCGCACGAGCAGGTCCAGCCGGCCGCCTGCTGCGCATTTCCCGCTGCAGGATTTGCCTGTGTTCCGTTCATCTGTCCCATTTCCATATTCATCTGATTACTATTCGCCTGCTGATTCATCTGCATCTGTGCCATATTGACAGAAGATGCATTTCCTACGATGGATCCGCCGATGTTTCCGGCCATACCCATGCCCATGAATCCGGCCATAGCTCCGTTGGCATTGCTTCCCGCTGCCTCAAGTCCTCTTGCTGCAGCTGCCTGTACATATCCTTCACGGATCGTTGGATCAGAGAGCATCGCGCCCTCATTTCTGAGATTGATCAGTTTCTGTGAATCTTCATTATAAGAAATGCTGATTCCCACTGCCTGAACTTCCATTCCACGCATCTGGTTCCATTCTTCATCCAGAATGTTTGCCATATACTGTCCAAGCTCTCTCGCCTTACTTGACACAAAGGAAATGCGGATTCCGTCTGCAGACATCTGGTTGATTGCCGATTGCAAAGCTTCTAAGAACTCCGACAGATACTGCTCATTGATCTCATCAATTTCCACATGGTCTGTATTCTTCGGAACCGCCTCCGCATAAAACAGCAACGGATTCGTAATCTTAACGGAATATGTGCCATGAGCTCTCAGGAACAATTCCGCATTATAGAACGAGTCAAAATAATTAACCGGCTGCCTGGTGCCGAATTTGATTCCTTTAATTTCCTGCAGATTAATAAAATACACCTTTTGCTTCGTCGGTGTCTGTCCGCCATACTTGAAACGCTTAAACGCCTCAGACAGTGAATCTCCAAACTGACCGTTCAGCATAGAAGGAAGCGCCGAATTGTTGACGGTGTAATATCCCGGCTCCGCCGTATAGTCTACAATTTTACCGCCATCCACAAGAATCATAAACTGATTGTCGTACACATGAACCACGGAACCGTTGGATACCGTATTGTCCGTGCCCTTGGTATTCTGCCCGCGGCGGATCTGCACGCCTCTCGTAAACACCGTCTGATCGCCCATGTTTTCCGGTTCATAGACCTCAAGCCACTGATCACTCAGATTCCCCTTTACCAGATCTGCTGCTGCCTTGATAATTCCCATAATTTTTCTCCTTTTCCCTTACTATACCCGTTGAAAACCAACTTCATATATTTTATGCAGTGACCATACCTTCGTGTTGACCGGCGTCACCTTGGTGCCACAATATTCACATCGCATTTCACCGAGCGTCTTGATCGGTGCTCCGCAATTCGGACAACTCATGCCGATTGCATGATCGAACTCTGCCAAGTCAATATCCTGTATGTAGATCAGTTCCGTATTATACTTTGTCTGTGTCTTGCGTTCTTTTGAACCGTCGATTACTTTACCGTCCCTGACCTTGCTATAAAAATACTCAACTGCACTCTGAATTGTGATCACACACGTGCCTTTTTCCTTGTGATAGTTGGAGATTTCCGTCTGATGTATCTTAATCTGCTCATAATTTTCGCAAATTCCAGCAGCTTCATTGTCTTCGATCCGGTTACGTATCTGCTCCTTCACGGCATCCGATGCATTCCAAATCTTGGTTGCATCCCCGTTTGTGATCGCAAGTAACGCAGAGGTCAGCATATTTTCCGCGCGGTGCTTGAATTCTTCCCATGAAAAATCCGGAAAATCACGCATAATCTGAGGTTCCATCAACCGAGTCATACCGGATACCGACTTTGGTGTCTCTGCCGCAAGATCCGCCTGTCGATGGATTCCGTCCACAATATTGTCCGTTCCAAACACATCCCTGGAAAACTTTTTCACTTTATTCTTAATTGCCCAAACTCCGAGTATCACAACAATCGCCACACATAAAAGTACCGCAACCACTGTCATCATTGTGTATCTTCCTCCATCGTCTTCGGGCAGCCTAAACTCAGCCACTTAAGATATCCGTTGATAAACGGATCCAGACCTCCGTCCATGACCGCATCCACATTACCGCTCTCCACGCCGGTCCTGTGATCCTTGACCATCGTATAAGGCTGCATTACATACGAACGTATCTGATTGCCCCAGCCGATTTCCGTCACTTCTCCACGGATTCCTGCCGCTTTTGCCGCATTTTCTTCCTGCTTGAGCAGATACAATTTCGCTTTCAGCATCTGCATGGCTTTATCTTTGTTCATGTGCTGTGAACGTTCATTCTGGCATTGTACCACGATTCCTGTCGGAAAATGCGTAATTCGGATTGCCGAGGATGTCTTATTGATATGCTGTCCGCCGGCTCCGCTCGAACGGAATGTGTCGATCCGGATATCCTCATCCTTGATCTCAACATCCACATCCTCTTCGATGTCAGGCATAACATCACAGGAAACAAACGAAGTCTGTCTTTTTCCTGCCGCATTAAAAGGCGAGATTCGTACAAGACGGTGCACGCCCTTTTCCGATTTCAGATACCCATATGCATTCTCTCCATTTACCTGAAATGTGATCGACTTAATGCCAGCCTCATCACCATCGAGCGAATCAAGCACTTCCAGCTGAAATCCCTTCTTATCTGCCCAACGCGAATACATGCGAAAAAGCATTGCCGCCCAGTCACACGACTCGGTTCCGCCGGCGCCCGCATGAAGCGAAAGAATCGCATTATTCTTATCATACTCGCCGGACAGTAATGTTTTCATGCGAATATTTTCATAAGTTTCCGTAAACTCATCCATCATCTCAGCAATCTCCGGGACAAGTTCCGGATCATTTTCCTCGTATCCCATCTCGATCATTGTCTCGATGTCATCATACTGTCCTGACAGTTGTGCATACGTCTGCACATCATCTTTGAGGCTTTTGAGTTCTTTCATTTTTTCTTGTGAAACGACCGGATCGTTCCAGAAATCCGGTGCTTCCATCTCGCGTTCCAGCTCCTGAATCCGCTGCTCCTTGCCCGCTAAGTCAAAGTGAATCCCTCACTTCCTGCAGCGGAGCCTTATAGCTGAGCAGCTGGCTCTTGAAATTATCTAATTCTACCACAGAATCACCCCTTTTCGTTTTCATAGTCCATCTGTTGTTTATTGTAACGGATTCGCAATCTTAAAGCAATCGCTTTCTCTGTGCCGCACTACTTTACCTCTTTTTCCAGAACCTCCACCGCTTTCTGGAGCTGGTTATCATACTGTTTATCGTATTTTTTGTCTTTCGGTCCGGAATAATCATACTCTAATTCAATGACAGGCTCAATACCGACTTTGTGAATATAATTGCCCTTTGGTGTATAGTACTTAGCCGTAGTGATTTTGATTGCATCGCCATCTTCCAATGGATAAACCGTCTGCACGATGCCTTTGCCAAATGTCTTGGTTCCGATCAATGTACCATAATTATAATCTTTGATCGCACCTGCAAAGATTTCCGATGCACTTGCGCTGTTTTCATTGATCAATACTGCAATCGGCAGTTTCATGCACTTGCTGTCCGAAGTATAATCTTCTCTCTTGCCATACTTATCTTCTGTGTACACAACCGTACCCTCCGGCAGAATCTGATCCAGTATATCAACGACAGACGTAATCAGTCCCCCCGGATTACTGCGCACATCAACAATCATTCCCTTCATATCCTGTGTCTGAAGGTCCTTGACCGCAGCCTTAAACTGCTTGGCGGTATTGGTTTGGAACTCACTGATCTGGATATATCCGATACCGTCATCCAGCATCTCGTAACTTACACTCGGCAGATCAACATTGGCACGTTTTACATCCACTTCCAATGTTTCCCCGGTCGATTCACGATATATCTGCAAATGTACAGTCGTACCTTCCTCTCCTCGAATGTGTTTCACAAGTTCGGACAACTCCATGCTCGTTGCTTCAATATCATCCACCTTTAAAATCTGATCTCCATCCTGAAGTCCCGCTTTCTCTGCCGGCGTACCTTCATATACCTTTGAGACTGTCACTTCCATCGTCTGAGCATTCTGCGATAATCCTGCTCCGATTCCGTAATAATTACCGGATGTCGAGATCTGCAGATCACGGTAATCATCTGCCGTATAGTAGACAGAGTACGGATCTCCAAGTCCGCTTAACGTCCCTTTATAGAGAGCATCACGCACATCATCCGCATCATACTTATCATTGTAGTACAGATCAATGTATGCCAGAAGCTCTTCAATCTTGTTGATCGTCTTTCGGTTCAACACCTTATTATCCGATGTCTGTGTCACACCTTTCGGACTGATGATCAGATAGTTTCCGGTGGTGTCGGCATACAGTCCCACTCCCACAAACAAACTGATTCCGAGAATAAAGCATCCGAGCAAAGCACCTACTGCAATCCCCTGGCCGAAACTACGACGCTTCTTTTCTTTTTTCGGCTTATTATTATGTGCATCCTCCTGCGGTGCCGCAACGTCGTTCATTTGTTCATTTTCTTCGTTGTAATCCATTTTTGCCTCCATTTTTATATCCGTTTGAGCCGCAAAGCATGTTTTGCCTTGCCTCTCTTGTATCATAATATGGGAAAAGCCATGCTCGCAGTACAAGCCTGTCAGCATGGCCATCATAATTGTTTTTATACTTTCAAATGTTTACGTATCGTCAGACGGCTTCCCAAAAATCCGATTCCAACGCCGAGGATAACCGCTACCGGGATCAAAGTCTTAAATACAGTATGTACTGGTACAAAGTTGATCATGGAACCGATAAAATTAAACTTATCCGCAATATATACAATAATCTTCTGGTACATAAAATATAACAAAAGAAGCGGTATCGTCGCACCGATCAACCCGATAAACATACCCTCTACAATGAATGGTGCGCGAACCAGATAATCGGTTGCACCGATCAGTTTCATAATTGCAATCTCTTCCTTTCGGACCGAGATGCCGACCGTAACGGTATTACTGATCAAAAAGACTGCCACACACAAAAGTATCAGAATAATTCCTGCCGACACATAGCCGACAAGGTGATTAAAATCGGTAAGTGTATTTGCCACTTTTGCCGACTCTTTAACCTCACGTACTCCATCTATCGTTTTCAGATAAGTTACAAGCGAATTCTGCATCGACACATCGCTCAGATAAATCTGATAATGTGCACTATTGGCAAGAGGATTGTCTCCGGCAAATCCCTGTGCCAGATCTTCCTTTCCCTCAAAATATACATCTTTGAAAGCGTTCCATGCGTCTTCCGCAGAAACGTATTCCATACGGCTCACTTCCGCGCGCTTAGCAATCTGGTCTCCGATACTTTTGATTTCCCCCTCCGAGATTCCCTTATCAAAGAAGACTGTTACTGACACGCCTTTCTCGATGGAATGTACCGTCGAAGTAAAATTTGTAATAATGATATAAAAGAGACCAAACATGAAAATGCATGCTGCCATCGTCGCGATCGATGCCAGAGAAAACATCTTATTCCGAAATATATTCTTAAATCCCTGCTTTACCGAATAAAAAAAGGTATTAATCTTCATCGTCAAAATCACCCTGCTTACTATCACTGACGACAGTACCTTTCTTTACAGTAATCACACGCTTTTTCATAACCTTTACAATTTCAAGATTGTGGGTTACAACGAGAACGGTCGTGCCCTTGGCATTAATCTCCTCTAAAAGTTTCATAATTTCCCACGCATTATTATTGTCAAGATTGCCGGTCGGCTCATCCGCCAGCAAAATATCCGGTTCATTGATCAGCGCACGTGCGATCGCAACTCTCTGTTGCTCGCCTCCCGAAAGCTGTCTCGGGAAAGAGCGGTACTTTGCTGCCAGTCCAACGGTGGAGAGCATGATCGGTACCTTCTTTCGAATATGACTGTTCGGTTCTCCAACGACCTTCTGTGCAAAGGCAACATTGTCATATACATTCCGGTCTTTCAAAAGCCGGAAATCCTGAAAAACAACTCCGACATTTCTGCGATATTTCGGAATCTGCTTTCTTTTTATCTTATTTAGTACTTTACCATCAACCGTGATGATTCCTTCGGTCGGTTCCAACTCCTTTAATAATAGTTTGATCATTGTGGATTTGCCTGAGCCACTGTCTCCGACAACAAACACAAATTCTCCGTCTTCTATTTCAAGATTCACGTCATTTAAGGCAGGGATTCCTGCTGAATACGACTTACTGACATGTTCCAGTTTAATCATTTTTTCTCCTTAATTAGTAGTCCAGTGTTTCCATATATTTCATGTACTTGACTACCATGAGTGCAATCTTGAAAGTGATTGCGTCCTCAAAGACTCTCAAATCCAGACCTGTACTCTTCTGGAGTTTATCCAGACGGTATACCAGTGTATTACGATGAATGTACAGTTGTCTGGAAGTTTCTGACACATTGAGGTTATTTTCAAAGAACTTATTAATCGTAGTCAGGATCTCCTCGTCAAATTCATCCGGTGATTTTCCGTCGAAGATTTCCTTGATAAACATCTTGCATAGAGGAATCGGAAGCTGATATATCAGACGGCCTATTCCAAGCTGGGAATATGCTATAATATTCCTCCTGTCTCTTATACACATCTGACGCTGCCGACGATCTTACGCG
>URQG01000012.1 GCA_900549895.1 uncultured Lachnobacterium sp. | reverse complement strand
ATACGAGATTACTACGCGTCTCGTGGGCTCGGAGATGTGTATAAGAGACAGCGCTTATACTGTCTTGTAATACGGTCTACGGTATTCTGTGCGTCCTCGATCATCTGTGGTTTCTGAGGCGGCACGGTCATATCAGAAATGGATACGGTCATAGCAGCACGGGTAGAATATCCGTAACCCATTGCCTTAACATCATCCAGAACTTCTGCTGTCTTTGTAGCGCCATGGATATTGATAACTTTCTCAAGAATCTGCTTAATCTGCTTCTTACCGACACGGAAATCGATTTCAAGCTTTAATGCATTCTCCGGATTGCTGCGATCAACAAATCCAAGATCCTGCGGAATGATCTCGTTAAAGATCAAAAGTCCGAGTGTTGTGTTAATAAATCCCGCTACTTCAGTTCCATCAGCAAGTGTTGCTTTACGATATACGTAAATGTTCTGATGAAGTGTAATCTCTCCGTTCTCGTATGCAAGCAATGCCTGATTCATACTGCCGAAGTGATATCCAAACAGATCCATTGGCTTACATAAAACACGACGATTATTATCTGTCGTATCCTCAAACCAGATCAGATCATATAATCCAAGTTCACTTTTACCGGTCTTAGGATCCGGAGTCGTGAGCTTCTTTAACTCTTCAATATCGTTGTAAACAGTATCAGATACTGCAACAGCGCCTTCTTTTTCCTTATAATCAGCCAGTCTGTGCATCGTCAGATAGTAAACACCAAGAACCATATCCTGTGAAGGAACAGCTACCAGTCCACCGTCAGACGGCTTTAACAGGTTGTTCGGAGAAAGGAGCATAAATCTGCACTCTGCCTGCGCTTCCACAGAAAGAGGAAGATGGACAGCCATCTGGTCTCCATCGAAATCGGCGTTGAAAGCGGTACATACTAACGGATGTAACTTGATTGCCTTACCCTCTACAAGGATCGGCTCGAACGCCTGAATACCTAATCTATGAAGTGTAGGGGCACGGTTCAGCATAACCGGATGCTCCTTAATTACATCTTCAAGTACGTCCCAAACTTCCGGCTGAAGTCTCTCAACCATCTTCTTGGCACTCTTGATATTGTGTGCAGTTCCGTTGGCAGCAAGTTCTTTCATAACGAAAGGCTTGAACAACTCGATTGCCATCTCCTTAGGGAGACCACACTGATAAATCTTAAGCTTCGGCTCTACACAGATAACGGAACGTCCTGAGTAGTCAACTCGCTTTCCTAACAGGTTCTGACGGAAACGTCCGCCCTTACCCTTTAACATATCGGACAGAGACTTCAGTGCTCTGTTTCCAGGACCGGTAACCGGGCGTCCACGACGGCCGTTATCGATCAAAGCATCCACTGCTTCCTGTAACATACGCTTCTCGTTGCGGACGATGATATCCGGTGCTCCGAGATCAAGGAGTCTTCTCAGACGGTTGTTACGATTGATAATTCTTCTGTATAAATCATTCAGATCGGATGTTGCAAAACGTCCACCATCCAACTGAACCATAGGACGTAAATCTGGTGGAATAACCGGAATTACGGTCATGATCATCCATTCCGGCTTATTTCCTGACTCACGGAATGCTTCTACGACTTCCAGGCGCTTGATAATACGTGCACGCTTCTGGCCTGTTGCATTCTCAAGCTCTGCCTTCAGTTCTGCGGAATCCTTCTCAAGATCGATGGACTCTAACAGCTCACGGATTGCTTCCGCACCCATTCCTACACGGAATGCGCTTCTTCCGTACTTATCACAGGCATCCTGATACTCAGCCTCAGATAATACCTGCTTATAGGAAAGAGACGTTTCTCCTGCATCCAGTACAATATAAGATGCGAAGTAAAGAACTCTCTCCAATACACGCGGAGACAGGTCAAGGATAAGTCCCATACGGGATGGGATACCCTTGAAATACCAAATATGGGAAACAGGAGCTGCCAGCTCGATATGTCCCATACGCTCTCTACGAACGCTGGACTTGGTGATCTCTACGCCACAACGGTCGCAGACAACACCCTTATAACGGATTTTCTTATATTTACCACAATGACACTCCCAGTCTTTCTGCGGTCCGAAGATCTTCTCACAGAACAAACCGTCTTTTTCCGGTTTTAATGTTCTGTAGTTGATTGTCTCAGGCTTCTTAACCTCGCCATGTGACCATTCAAGGATCTTCTCAGGTGATGCCAATCCAATCTGGATGGCATCGAACTGCATAGCCTGATTTGTGTCCATTTTATTTGTTTCTGGCATTGTATGACTCTCCTTCCCAATTATTCTTCATCAAGAACTTCGTCTGCATCATCGAAAAATTCGTCGGAATCGTCAAATTCTTCCTCTTTCTCAACGTTTACAAGTTCTTCGTTATCAGCATCGAATTCCTGCTTTGTGAATCCATGCTTCTCGAATGACTCGCTATCTTCAAACGCGTCATACTTATCGTTTCCGATAATCGCGTTAATATCGGTATTACCGTACTCGCTTGTCTCGATCAGTTCAACCTCGTTGCGGTCCTCGTCAAGCACCTTGACATCCAGTCCAAGTGACTGCAGCTCCTTAAGGAGTACCTTGAAGGACTCAGGGATACCCGGTTCAGGGATATTGTCGCCCTTGATGATTGCCTCGTATGTCTTAACACGGCCAACCACATCATCGGACTTAACCGTCAGGATCTCCTGAAGAGTATATGCAGCACCGTAAGCTTCCAGTGCCCAAACCTCCATCTCTCCGAAACGCTGTCCACCGAACTGTGCCTTACCACCCAGAGGCTGCTGGGTTACTAATGAGTAAGGACCGGTAGAACGTGCATGGATCTTATCATCAACAAGGTGATGCAGCTTCAGGTAGTGCATGTGTCCAATGGTAACTCTTCCATCGAACGGCTCACCGCTTCTACCGTCACGTAACTGAACCTTACCGTCACGGGCAATCGGAACACCTTTCCATACGGATCTGTGCTCACGATTCTCAGACAGATAATCCATGACATCCTCGCGAAGAGTGTCTTTGTACTTATCGTAGAAGTTTTCTTCTCCGTTTTCAGCTTCCTCGGTATCAAACGGCATATTTACATAATCGTTGGCAAGTTCAAGAGTATCCTGAATATCGATTTCTCGTGCGCCATCGAATACCGGTGTTTCAATGTTAAATCCCAGCGCCTTTGCTGCAAGACTAAGGTGAATCTCAAGCACCTGTCCGATGTTCATTCGGGAAGGCACACCAAGCGGATTCAATACGATGTCAAGCGGGCGACCGTTTGGAAGATAAGGCATATCCTCTACAGGTAAAACGCGGGAAACGACACCCTTGTTACCGTGACGACCAGCCATCTTATCTCCGACGGAAATCTTACGCTTCTGGGCAATGTAAATACGAACGGACTCATTTACTCCAGGAGAAAGTTCATCTCCTGCTTCTCTTGTGAACACTTTGGCGTCTACAACGATACCATATGCACCGTGCGGAACCTTAAGAGAAGTATCACGAACCTCACGCGCCTTCTCACCGAAGATAGCGCGAAGAAGTCTCTCCTCTGCAGTCAGCTCTGTTTCTCCCTTAGGAGTTACCTTACCGACAAGGATATCACCGGCACGAACCTCAGCACCGACACGGATGATTCCGCGCTCATCAAGATCCTTGAGTGCATCATCACCGACACCCGGAACATCTCTTGTGATCTCTTCCGGTCCGAGCTTCGTATCACGGGATTCTACTTCGTATTCCTCAATATGAACCGATGTATACACATCATACTCTACCAGGCGCTCGCTAAGAAGAACGGCATCCTCGTAGTTATAGCCTTCCCAGGTCATGAATCCGATCAGAGGGTTCTTACCTAAAGCAAGCTCTCCGTTGGATGTGGAAGGTCCGTCAGCGATAACTTCGCCTTCTGCAACCTTCTGTCCCTTGAAGACGATTGGTCTCTGGTTATAGCAGTTCGACTGGTTACTGCGTGAGAACTTTGTCAAAATATATTCACGGCGGTTTCCGTCTTCCTCACGGATCACAATTCGATTAGACTCTGAACTTTCAACAACTCCGGCAGCCTTAGCAACAACGCAGACACCGGAATCGACAGCCGCTTTTGTCTCCATACCGGTTCCTACTACAGGAGCCTCTGTTGTAAGGAGCGGCACTGCCTGACGCTGCATGTTGGATCCCATCAGCGCACGGTTTGCATCATCGTTCTGCAGGAACGGAATGAGTGCTGTAGCGACGGAGAACACCATCTTAGGAGAGACATCCATGTAATCAAAGGCGGTCTTATCATACTCCTGTGTCTCATCAAGGTAACGGCCGGATACGGAATTACGGACAAAATGTCCTTCCTCATCCAGCTTTTCGTTAGCCTGTGCTACATGGTAGTTATCCTCTTCATCTGCGGTCATGTAAACAACTTCATCTGTGACACGCGGATTCTTAGGATCGGATTTATCGATCTTACGGTATGGAGCTTCAATGAAACCATACTCATTAATTCTTGCATAACAAGCCAGAGAGTTGATCAGACCGATGTTTGGTCCTTCAGGCGTCTCAATTGGACACATACGTCCATAATGGCTATAGTGTACGTCTCGTACCTCGAATCCGGCACGGTCTCTTGACAGACCGCCAGGTCCCAATGCGGAAAGACGTCTCTTATGCGTCAACTCACCGAGTGGGTTATTCTGATCCATAAACTGTGACAGCTGGGATGATCCGAAGAACTCCTTAACAGCAGCTGTAACCGGCTTAATATTGATCAGGCTCTGTGGTGAAATACCTTCCAGATCCTGTGTTGTCATACGCTCACGTACCACTCTCTCCAAACGTGACAGACCGATACGATACTGGTTCTGTAACAGTTCGCCGACAGCACGGATACGACGATTTCCCAAGTGGTCGATATCATCATCCGAGCCAACGCCCCACTCCAGATGCATATTATAGTTGATGGAAGCAAAGATATCTTCCTTTGTAATATGCTTTGGAATCAAATCAGCGATGTCTCTCTTGATTGCCTCAATGCGGTCCTCGAGAGTATCGTTTTCTTCCATAATCTGCTTCAATACCGGATAGTATACAAGCTCGGTAACGCCAAGTTTCTTCGGATCTTCGATCTCAGGAATCCAACTTGTAATATCAACCATCATAGAAGAGAGAACCTTTACGTTACGAGTCTCTGTCTGTACCCATACTGCAGGCACTGCAGCATTCTGGATCTGATCAGCCAGTTCTCTTGTAACAGTAGTTCCTGCCTCTGCGATCACTTCACCTGTAGACGGATCAAGTACATCTTCAGCGAGAACCTGTCCTTTGATACGGTTTCTAAGTGCAAGTTTCTTATTAAACTTATAACGTCCTACCTTGGCGAGATCGTATCTTCTAGGATCGAAGAACATTGCTGTAATCAGGCTTTCTGCACTTTCAACGGAAAGCGGCTCGCCCGGACGAATCTTCTTGTATAATTCAAGCAGACCTGCTTCAAAGCTTCCCTGTGGCTCACGCTCAGTAATTGCAGGGTCCTTCTGCAGAGAAGCAAGAATCTTCGGCTCCTCACCGAACATATCGATAATCTGCTGGTTCGTACCTACTCCAAGTGCACGAAGAAGCACTGTGATCGGTACCTTACGGGTTCTATCTACTCTTACACTGAATACGTCATTGGAGTCCGTCTCATACTCTAACCATGCACCACGGTTCGGGATAACGGTACAAGAATACAAAGTCTTACCCACTTTATCATGAGCAATGCCATAATAGATACCCGGGGAACGAACCAACTGGCTGACGATAACTCGCTCCGCACCGTTGATTACGAACGTACCGGTCTCTGTCATCAGAGGAAGATCACCCATGAAAATTTCATGTTCATTAATCTCATCTGTCTCTTTGTTATGAAGTCTAACCTTGACTTTCAAAGGAGCAGCGTATGTTGCATCTCTTTCCTTACACTCCGGAATTGTGTACTTTACATCATCTTCACACAATGTAAAATCAACGAACTCCAGACTCAGATGACCGCTGTAATCTGCGATCGGAGAGATATCTGCAAAAGCTTCCTTGAGACCTTCATCCAGGAACCACTTATAAGAATCCTTCTGGACTTCGATCAGGTTTGGCATCTGCAAAACCTCTTTCTGTCTTGAGTAACTCATACGCATGCCTTTTCCAGCCTTGACTGGACGTATTCTGTTTTTCTCCATTGACGTTTCACCTCTCGTTTTTATTTGCATCTAGTCAGTAACTCTAGATATTATTATTGATCATAGGAACTTTCCTAAAAAAGAGCATGGAAATGCCTAGTGCACCATAATAATGCACCCTATACTATACAATAAATTTCAGGGAAAAGCAAGAAAAATTTTTAAAAAGTTTTATCAGATGTGTAACGTAGAAAGAATAAGCGGAGCACTCGGAAAGATGTTGTCTCGCGGAGTACTCAAAAAGGCTTCGCCTTTTCTCGTGCGCTCCGACTGTCGTCAAACGATGCACCTCTCGAAAAGATGTCGTCTCGCGGAGCGAATCACCTCTCGAAAAGGCTTCGCCTTTTCTCGATGAATGCGGCAGTCGCCGCATTTAAGCTAAACAAAACAGCCCAGAAGGAATGCAAGCATTCTTCCGGGCTGTTTCATTTATCTTATGCTTCTCGTTGCTTACGCACAGACTATTTAAGTGTAACCTTAGCGCCTTCAGCCTCAAGTTTAGCCTTAGCATCCTCTGCTGTAGCCTTGTCAGCTGCTTCCTTGATTACCTTAGGAGCTCCGTCAACTGCATCCTTAGCTTCCTTCAGTCCAAGACCTGTTAACTCACGAACAACCTTGATAACCTTAACCTTGTTTGGTCCAACTTCTGTAAGCTCGATATCGAACTCAGTCTTCTCCTCAGCTGCTGCTGCGTCTCCGCCTGCTGCTGCTACTACAACGCCTGCTGCTGCAGATACGCCGAACTCTTCCTCGCATGCCTTTACAAGGTCATTTAACTCTAATACGCTTAACTCTTTGATCGCATCGATAAACTCTGCTGTTGTTAACTTTGCCATTATTTTTTCCTCCATATGAAATATTATTGAATGTTTTAATTATTCAGCTGTTGTCTCAGCTGGTGCTTCTTCTGCCGGTGCTGCCTCTACAGCTGCATCTGCTGCGCCACCCTTCTCTGCGATCTGGTTAAGAACGCGAGCAAGGTTGGTAATAGGTGACTGTAAGCTTCCAAGTAACTTGGAAAGAAGAACTTCTCTGCTTGGTACGCTTGCGATAGCCTTCATACCCTCAGCGTCATAGAATGTTCCCTCAACGACACCTGCCTTAATCTCTAAGTTAGGAGCCTTCTTAGCGAACTCAGCTAATACTCTAGCCGGTGCTGTAGCGTCCTCTGTTGATACAGCGAATGCGTTTGGTCCTTCAAGAGAATCCTTAAGGCTCTCAAACTCAGTGCCTTCTACTGCACGGCTTACTAAAGTATTCTTGTATACCTTGTAAGATACGCCAGCTTCTCTTAACTGCTTACGTAACTGAGTATCCTCAGCAACTGTAAGTCCACGATAGTCAACTACAACAACTGACTGCGCATCCTTGATCACTGCAGAAATCTCATCAACGATAGGCTGCTTTAATTCTACCTTTGCCACGATTTATTTACCTCCTTATTTTATTTGTCCGTGCATCTTGCGATACACGATGCCGCATATATGCTTGAGGTATAATAGAAAACCCTCTGCCTAATGACAGAGGGTAATAATCTTATGATGTATATCATCAGAATTCCCTCGGTAGGCACTCTCGTTTACCCCTTGCGGGACCTACTGTCTTCGGCAATATGCTTCGTTATTATATTATGGTTATTCGCGGTTGTCAAGACTTTTCCGCAAAAACCTGCTTGTGTAAGTCTTATCCGATTATTTGGTTCTTCGAAGTGTCAAACACTCCGCACAGGATCATCTTCCGGAACGCATTTCGCACAGGAAATGCTCCGGATCATGTTCCTTCTATCAATTACTGTGCAATCTTAACAACGTTAAGCTTTACGCCAGGTCCCATTGTTGAAGTCAATGTAGCACTCTTAATGTACTGACCCTTTAAGCTTGATGGCTTAGCCTTGTTGATTGCACCCATAAGAGCCTGGAAGTTGTCGCTCAACTGCTCACTTGTAAAGGATGCTTTTCCAACTGGCACGTGGATAATATTTGTCTTATCCAAACGATACTCAATCTTACCGGCTTTGATGTCGTTGATTGCCTTAGTAACATCCATAGTAACTGTTCCAGCCTTTGGGTTTGGCATTAAGCCCTTCGGTCCAAGGACACGTCCTAAACGACCAACAACACCCATCATGTCTGGTGTAGCAACGACAACGTCGAAGTCTAACCATCCCTCGTTCTGGATCTTAGGAATTAATTCCTCTCCACCAACGTAGTCAGCTCCTGCTGCCTGTGCTTCGTCTACCTTAGTTCCCTTTGCGAAAACTAACACTTTAACAGTCTTACCTGTTCCGTGTGGTAAAACAACAGCTCCACGAATCTGCTGCTCTGCGTGACGACCATCGCAACCTGTTCTAAGATGAAGTTCGATTGTCTCATCAAATTTCGCTGTAGCATTCTTCTTTACGATATCAATTGCATCAGCAACATCGTACTGATTTGCTCTATCAAATGCCTTTACAGCGTCCTGATATTTCTTTCCTCTTTTCATGAAATATAAACCTCCTTGTGGTAAATATCATAAGCTGTCAGCTCCGCTGACTGATTGCTTATGATCCAGCCCTTTTCCGCAGGAAAATGGGTCGTCTTTGCGACTTTGCTTACGGCCCAGCCCTTTTCCCAACAGGAAAATGGGTCACTCTTTTTCGGGTAGGAAATGCCCTCCCACTGTGTCTTTAAAATATTTCCGTGACTTTACCGTCACTGGGACGCGTTTTCAAAACGCACTGCAGTACACTGATTAGTCTACTACTTCTACACCCATAGATCTTGCTGTACCAGCGATCATGCTTATAGCTGACTCAATGTTAGCTGCATTTAAATCCGGCATCTTTAACTCAGCGATCTCCTGAAGCTGGGCCTTTGTAATCTTAGCAACCTTAGTCTTGTTTGGCTCACCGGAACCAGACTTAATGTTGCAAGCCTTCTTAATCAATACTGGAGCAGGAGGAGTCTTAGTTACAAAACTAAAGCTTCTATCTGCATATACAGTAATTACTACAGGGATGATTAAGTCGCCCTGATCGGCTGTCTTTGCATTAAACTGCTTTGTGAACTCTACGATGTTGACACCATGCTGTCCAAGAGCAGGTCCAACAGGAGGAGCAGGTGTTGCCTTTCCAGCAGGAATCTGCAGCTTAATGTATCCTTCAACTTTCTTTGCCATTGGAATTGCCTCCTTAATTCATTTTCTTTACATCTGCGAAACTTACTTCTACCGGTGTCTCGCGACCGAACAGCTCTACATTGATAGTAACTGTCTGTTTGCTGTGGTTCATACTGGTGATTACTCCGCACGTATCTTTCCAGACACCGCCGATAACCACGATCATGTCGCCCTCTGCGAAATCCACAACAACGTTCTCCGTCTTAATTCCAAGCGGTCTCATTTCAGCATCTGTGAGTGGCACCGGCTTGCTTCCCGGTCCAACGAACCCAGTCACGCCTCTGGTATTGCGGACAACATACCATGTATCATCGTTCATGATCATATGAATCAATACATAGCCAGGGAACATCTTCTTGGAAACCTGCTTCTTGACGCCGTTCTTGACTTCTGTCACTTCCTCGAGAGGAACACGGACCTCTAAAATCTGATCTTCAAGATGTCTGTTCTCGATTGTCTTATCAATATTCGCTTTGACTTTGTTCTCATAACCTGAGTAGGTATGAACTACATACCAGTTCGCTTCTGCCATAATCACTTTGCCTCCGTTAAAACTTTAAACCAACAAGGAAATTCACGCCATACTGAATTAACCAATCCAGCAACGCGATAATAAGACCGGTAACTACAGATACAGCAATTACCGCAATAGTCTGTCTGACAACTGACTTCTGGTCCGGCCAGATAATCTTACGAAATTCTGCCTTTATACCAGTGAACCAACTTGTCTTTGGAGCCTTTTCAACGTTCTCTGTGTTTCCCATTTCGTAACTCCTTTACTCTGTCCTAGACTACTTTGTTTCCTTGTGCATTGTATGAGTCTTGCAGAATCTACAATACTTTTTGGTTTCCATTCTGTCCGGATGAGTCTTCTTGTCCTTTGTCATGTTGTAATTACGACGCTGACACTCTGTGCAAGCTAATGTAATCTTTGTGCGCACAACTTCCACCTCCGTTTTTATTCTTTGTGTTGCTGCCTAAAAAAAGGCATAAAAAAAAGACCTACTTCCAAGCCTTCATAGAATAGCACGATTTACTGCGTCCGTCAACAACTTTTTTCACGAAAAAGCACTTGTTTCAAGGGAAATCCCTCTTTATGACACATAATACACTAAATATAGAAGAAAATAAAGATTTTTTCTTGTATCTTGCTATTGAATCGGCTAGACATGTTCGATATAATATATGTGTATAAATGGATTTACTGTCATCAGGCGAAGCTTGATGACCTGCGCGTGCATCCGCACGCTTCCCATTGCCCGATTTCACGGAAGAAAGGAGGGGAACTCATATGGCTCGTATCGACAATGCATACAATTACTATATGTCAACGTATGCAAATAAAGAAGTCTCGCGCTATGACTCGCACAAAAAGAGTGATCTGCGCAAAGTCTACAATCAGATTGTAAAAAAGAATAAAGAATCCCCTCTGTACAAGATTTCGAATCCGGAGGAAGCGAAACGATACGCGATCGATATCAAGGAGAGTGCCAAATCGATTCAGAATGTGGTAGCATCCCTATCGGATCGGTACGGTTCCTTTAATGATTCCTTCCAGAAGAAAGTTGCGGTATCCTCCGACGAGGACAAGGTAGGTGTTTCTTATATCGGTGACGGAAGTGAAGCCAATCAGGCGGAAAGCTTCTCGATCTCCGTTGAACAGCTTGCAGCTCCGCAGATGAATGAGGGTAATTATCTCAAGGACAGCGGACACAGTCTGCGACCGGGATCCTATTCCTTTGACCTGACGACCCCGGGTGCAGCGTATGAATTCCAATATAATGTAAGTTCCGAGGAGACAAATCTGGATATCGAGCAGAAGCTCGCACGACTTGTAAACAGTTCCAACCTTGGAATCACTGCCGAGGTTCGTTCGGACGGCAAAGGATCGAGCGCTTTGGCACTGACCTCGACACAGACAGGACTCAGTGAAAATGAGACAGCGCTTTTTACCATTTCGCCGGATGCCAGCCCCGGATCTATGGAATCGATGAAGATTCTCGGCATCGACCGGATTGCGGAAGAAGCGCACAACTCCAGCTTTACACTGAACGGCAATACGCGCTCCTCGCTGTCGAATACTTTCTCTATTAATAATGTATTCGAGCTTACGCTCAAAGGCATAACCGGAGGCAAGGCGACAACGATCGGATTTAAAGCCAACACCGATGCGATCGCTGACAATATTCAGACACTTGTGGATGCTTACAATCACATTCTTACGACAAGCGATCCGTATGCAGATACCGAAACGAGCGGCGGCAAACGTCTCACGCAGGATATCGCATCCGTGTCGCGCTCCCAGCAGGCATCGCTCGAATACATCGGTCTCATGGTTGCCGATGACGGTTCCATCTCGATTGACCGCGATATTCTCTCGAATGCGGTCGAACCGAACCGTGCGGACCAGACATTCCAAACACTCGCCGATTTCCGCGATGCGCTTGGAAAGAAAGCGGAAAATATCTCGGTTGATCCGATGAACTATGTAAACAAAGTGGTTGTCGCGTACAAGAATCCGGGACACAATTTCGCAACACCATATGTGAGTTCCATCTATTCCGGAATGATGATGGATCGATACGCATAAAGCTGCGTTACCTATCTATGATATAGGGGCGCAGTTTTTTGTTGCAAAAAAACGAGGCATCTCTGCCTCGCTTTATATCTTAGTTTCCCTTACTACTGAGTGGATTGCTCCGTGTCTCGAAAAATTGATTGTTGTCGATCCGCGCACGGTCATGATCGTTGTACATACTGCTCTGGCGGATCGCCGGAATCTCATCGTCCTCCTCCGAGAAATACTTCGGTCCCGCCGTAAACGGATCCGCATCCGTCCCTTTTAATAAAGAAATGTGTGCATTCGTATCTTTTTTCCTGCTCATGACAGCCTCCTATCTTTTTTCATAGTATATGGAGTTTTATTTTTTTCAGCCGTCATATTGTCTGCCATTTTGATATTGACATTTTATCTTTCCTAAATTATTCTATCCCCACAACCCCAAACAAGCGAGCACCGATGAAATATATCGGTTAACAAATCATTTGGTGCATGATATTCCTATGCACAAATACCCGAGTTTTTACAATTGAATAAAGACTTTACACTATGGTATAATATCACCAACGAAAGGCGGTGGAGAGAGTGAGTGATACTATGACACGTGAAGAACTTATCAGTTTAACGATCGACAAGTATACGGATCTGCAGCGTATTAAGAAGGCAAATGGAAGCATCGAAAACAAAGAGTTAGATTATCAGCTCAAAGTTACCGTTGCGAAACTATCTTCATTAGGAATTTCTGTAGAAGATATCACATTATGATTTAGAAACCCATTAACCAGCCTAAGGTGTAAAGTCTTTATTGAATCATCAAGACTCTACGCCTTTTATAATGAGGTAAAATACTATGTCATTATACGCAATCGGAGATTTCCACCTGAGCTTTCTTGTGGATAAACCCATGGAAGTATTTGATCCCGTGTGGAAAAATCATGAAAAGAAGATCGGGAAATATTGGAATAAGAAGGTGAAAGCGACCGACACCGTTGTCATCACCGGAGATCACTCCTGGGGCCGCAATCTCGAGGAATGCAAGCCGGATCTGGAATTCATCGAAAATCTTCCGGGCCGAAAAATCCTGCTCCGCGGCAACCATGACATGTTCTGGGATGCCAAGAAGACAGAGAAACTCAACCAACAGTTCGCAGGCAGATTAGAATTTCTGCAGAACAACTTCTATGTATACGAAGATTATGCGTTGGTCGGAACAAAAGGATATGCTTTCGAAAATAAAGATTCCTACGAGCATTTCGAAAAGATCCGCGACCGCGAATTAGAGCGCCTGCGCATCTCCTTTGAACAGGCAAAGTCTGCCGGCTTCACCAAATACATTATGTTCCTGCATTATCCCCCGACCAGCATCGGCGAGCAGGAAAGCTGCTTCACCGGAATCGCCGAAGAATACGGCGCATCCAAAGTCATCTACTCCCACTGCCACGGCAAGGCGCGCTACGATGACAGCTTTAAGGGATATGTAAATGGAATCGAATACAAACTTGTGTCGGGAGATTATCTGAAATTCAAACCGGAGTTGATCCTGAAATAAACACAATAATACCTTTTTTAATAAGCCGGCTCTACCTACCACGCTCTATGAAACTTAACGGTTCTTTTCCAAACGATAAAGAAATGGATTTGTCATATATGTGCCCCTTTATAATTTTCCATCGCTTTTATAACTCTTTATAACTTTTTGCAATTAATTTTTTACTTCACTTTTCATAATTAATACCGCTTTATTCATGCCGTATTCTTTTCTTCGTTCCCGATGTTGCAAATTCACTAGCCAAGCGCTTACACAGCTCCGCTTTATCTATCTCTTCACTATCATCCTGTCTACATCATGTAACAGACTTGCCAAAAGAAATGTATCTCTGTATATATCTAAATTATTCTCAAAAGTTTCGCTCTAATTCCTTATACGTAATAAACGGCCTATTCTCTTCCTTTTGAAGCAGTTCAATTAATGCATTTGCCGCTAAATCTTCTATTCAAGGATAAACAAATTTTGATGTCATAATTTGGTAATCTAATCACATAACTTTTCTAATTCTTGCAATTCAGAATCCTGTGGCATAATTCTCTTTACCTGCTCAATCGCAACTCTTGCCTGATCCTTCATTCCATTTGTAATAAGTAATCGAATCTGTTGCTTAATCTGTATCACGAGTTGTTCCATTTCGTCCGAATTATTTTCCTGTTCTACCTCATTAGGTAATACCACACCAATAAGTCGAATAATACCGTTCATATCCAAGCCTTCGCACTGGTACTTACTAATCAATTCACAAAAATAATCCCACAATGCATATTGACGATTTATTATGGTTAGAGTTTGGGCATATGTATCGAAATCTGTTTGTTTTGATATCTCTTCGTCCTTATGCAAAGATCCGAAATGATTCATTGCCTCTATTAATATATCCGCAATCTCTTCAAATACATACACATGTTTTTCATCCCAATGCAAAGACCCAATATACAAATTCAGATTGTTGGTACTGCCCATTTTGAGTCCGTTACAAATTCGAATAGAATAAATTTCCTTCTGTTTCACCGCGTCAAGACACTCACCGACAAACGGTGCAACCTGTTGGTCATAAAATTCATCCGGGTGCAATTCAAAATACTCTTTCTCTTTTAAATACTCCTGTGCAAACCACTCCGACTCTTCATATTGTTGTTTTGCTTTTTGACTATCCGATTCTTTTAGTCCTTTATAAAAACATGACTTGGCATACATTTCATACAAAAAAGTCTTACATAGTTTTGTATTTCTTTCGTCAGTCATCGCCTCTTTACACAACTTATAAACACGATCATAATCGTTTTTCCCATTGGCGGCTAATATGCATGCCGCATAAAAGCTACCTATATACACACACGCTTCCTTATCGTTCGGAATCGCAGATTGATTAATCATAGCAATTCCGACTGCTCCCAGTTCCTCCATCTTATCATAATCATCGATGGAACGATATTCCTGCAAAAGCTGTAATCTCCATCGCAGACAGTCAGGTTCTTCTTTAATCATTTCATCAAGTAATGTCTGATTACGTTTAAAATGTGCAAGCTTATCCTCTTCCGTAGCATACACATATCCATAATGTTCAACAACGGATGCCAAATTCTTATGTCTACCTCCGGTTGGAATAAGGTATTCGTGGATCTTGCTTTGGAAGTGAAGTTCTGGTGTAATGCGTACCATACGTCCCACCCTAGTATCGGTGTACTGACTTCCTTCCATATCGAGATAATTTCTTTGAATATAACTTGCTGATGTAAATTTCTGATAGCCCCCATTTTTAAAGAATGCTATCAAGTCCTCCGAATCTACGAACCATTCGTCATCATCCAAATAGAGAAACCATTGTCCTGTTGCCTCTTTCAATCCTACATTTCTGGCCTTTGAAAAGTCATTGCACCATGTAAAAGGAATTATTTTCGTTGCATACTTTTCCAATTTATGCTTCAGGATATCACCGCAACCGGTATCAACCAATATCAATTCTGTACTAATCGAATCCATGATCGGGCGCAGTGATTCAAGGCAACGCTCTGTCGTCTCTGCCCTTCCTGATACCAATATGGATATTGTAAGTAAAGTCTGCGCCATCACACATTTCCTTTCCTAAATGTTTTGCTTAATGTATAGCATTCTTGCCTGCAAAATCAACTCTGCCACATCCAAATCAGTTGGCATCATCTGCTTTAATTGCTCTAATATTGTCAACGCCGTTGCATAATCCTGATTACTCATGCACTTTTGAACCTCAACCATAATCTTTGATTTCAGTTTTTCCATTTCCTTCTTTGCATGCACTTCCTGATTCTGATAATAATTGTTGAAAGCAAGCAAATAGCGCTTGATTGCTGCGGCATATTCCGGGACATGTTGCGATATGTCGCCCCAACACTGAATTGCCTCTTTGGGATTTTC
The DNA here is from genome assembly GCA_900549895.1 of uncultured Lachnobacterium sp. Lineage (GTDB taxonomy): Bacteria > Bacillota > Clostridia > Lachnospirales > Lachnospiraceae > Roseburia. Next base: position 3,456 of record URQG01000012.1, on the reverse strand, counting down.
ATTCTCCAGTGTCAACGCACGATTAACCTCTTGCGCTACTTCTCCCAATTCATTTTGTTGATCCGGATAATTCTGGGCAAAATCGATAGCTGTATTTGCAAATTTTTCAAGATTACGACGCATATCTTCATAATCAACCGACTCATCGCAACCGCCAAATGCTCCATATTCCGCACTTCTCACATTTAAAAGAGCATAATGAATATCTTGATGTGTCTGCATTCTCTCAATAGCATCATTTACAGATTGTATTGCCGGCCGACCATTCTCAGCAACATACATTTTCCAATGTTCTTCCCATTTGTCCAACGGAATTTGCAGATATAGTTCTTCCAAATCAACATGATTATCGTTCGCTTTCCGAACAACCGAATCAGGCAAGCAAAAAATATTTGAGATCGTATCCAACAATGACTTTACATATTCTGCAAATAATTCTTTATCCGCCTTCACATCAATCGCTAATATTTTTGCATACCATAAATACCAATGATCCGCCGGCAATTGTGATAAATACCGAACCAATTGTTTGAATCCTTCCGGATCACTCTCTTCATACGGTGCCACCTCACCCAATAAAGCATTCCTCAACTGCGGATGATTCCATGCAAGCAATAATACCTCAACAAAATACTCCTCATATTGCAAATGCGCCATAGCGTCGACAAGATGCCGCATGAATCCATCCATCAAATAAACGCTATCCTGTTCCCATTCCAGTTCTTTAAAATATTTCTTTAACAGGCTCGTATCATTTCTCTTAAATCCACAAACAATCCGGATCGAATAAATCTTTTTGAGTGCCATCTCATCGTAGGCTTCACTGACCAGCAAGGCTCCCTTTTGGATCTCAAACCGCTCCGGATTCTGTTTCAAATACTCTTCAATCTGAAAATAGGTCTTGATTGCATGCTCTGCCTCTGCCCACTTTCCCTCGCGATAAAAAATCACACTATATAAAAGCATAACATATGCATGACACAACTCACTGGTACGGGAATCTTTGATTGCAAGCGCCCCGATTCGGTACGCCTCATCTTCATCATTCAAAAAGAGTTTTCCCTCTGCCGCTGCCACATAAAACGTTCCGATATCACGATTGTCATTTGTATTATTCTTGTCTCGAAACCGTTCTATGCACCGCATACCTTCTTCATACATCTGCTCATAAGCATGTACTGACCGATATTCTTGCAGCAACTGCACTCTCCATCGTAGTCGATCCGGCTCCTCGCTTATCATTTTTTGCAATAAATGCTCATTTCTCTTAAAGTGGTCTAAACGAGCCTCTTCACTTGCGAAAATATAACCGGAATGATATGCAATCGCTTCAATGTTTTTGCACTCCCCTTCCACCGGATATAGATACTCGTGAATTTTGCTCTCATAATGAGTATCCTTTGAAAGTCGAATCATTCGAGATACCCATGCATCACTATAGTATTGATATTGCGGATCATAAAAATTACGAACCAGATAATTTGCGCATCCATAATTTTTATAATCCCCGCTTCGAAAGAAATCAATGAGAGGTTGTATCTCTACAAACCATTCATCGTCATCCAAGGTGATAAACCATTCTCCTGTCGCGATACGCAAACCTGCATTTCTCGCTTTTGCGAAATCATCACACCATTCAAACTCTACAATCTTGTCGGTATATTTTTCTATAATGGCATGAACCTGTTCGCTTTTACTTGTACTTACCAGAATCAGCTCACTCGGGATTGCCTCTATAATCGGTTTTAAAGAGTCCAGACATCTTTCAATAGTATCCGGACGATCCGACACTAACATGGAAATAGACAAAATCGGTTTCTTACCCATATTTCTTCTCCTGTAAATTGAAAAAAGGAAGAGCGAGGTCTTCGCTCTTCCTCTATGATTTTATTTTATATTACTGTAACAGTGACATAACACCCTGTGTAGCCTGATTTGCCTGTGCAAGCATAGACTGACCGGCCTGTGCAAGAATGTTATTCTTACTGTATTCAACCATTTCTTCAGCCATATCGGTATCACGAATCTGTGACTCTGCAGATGTTGTATTCTCAACTACATTATCCAGGTTGTTGATTGTATGCTCTAATCGATTCTGAATTGCACCAAGTGCAGATCTCTGATCCGATACTTTCTGAATTGCATCTGCGATTGCGTCAATCGCATAGGTAGCTCTTGCTCCGGTAGTATCAACAACACTCAGATTCTGTAATCCCAGACCCGCTGCAGTCATTGTGTCAACAGTAAAGGTAATCTTGTTACTCTCATCTGCGTCTGCACCTACATGGAGTCCCATCTGTAATCCCTGCGTTACATCTACGGTTCCTTCTTTGATAACAAAGGTAACCTGTGTTCTTGCTCCATCAACATATTGTTCTGCATCTTTCCAATCAGCTTTCTTTTTAGCTGCATTGGCAAATTTATCTGAAACCTGTGCTTCATGACCGGCATCTGCGCCTTCAGAACTTGCCTTACGCAATTCATCTGCAATTAAGCTATACGCTTTCTTCGCTGAGATTACGGAAGCATCATTATCTCCGATTCCATTTCCATCCTTATCAAGCATCGCAACCATAGTCTGTGTGCCGACAACAACTTTATCCCCCTCTGATACAAGAGTTTTTAAAGTTTTGACAGTTAATTTATTCTCTGCCATATCCTCATTTTTAGCGTCTGCAACAACACTGTATTCCGTTCCGTTAATCGTAAGTGTTGTTCCTTCCTTCGTGAGTTTAGCATCCATTACCTTTTCAATTGCACTAATGGTTGTTCCAATCGTATATCCCTTAGAACCAATTGTAATGGTATCACCATACTTTAACGCCTTCATAACAAAAGTAGCTGTACCGGTTCCAACGCCTGTAAGGGTTCCTTCGATACCAGCATCATGCGCGTTGACCTGAGTTGTGGAAGTCTTTCCATTTCCCTTCAACAGATATGTCTCGTTAAACTTTGTTGTCTCGGCAACACGATCCATCTCGGTTGTAAGCTGCGTAATCTCGTTTTGGATTGCTTCACGATCGGATCTACTGTTTGTTCCGTTGGCTGCTTGTGTTGCAAGCTCATTCATACGCTGAAGCATAGAATGAACTTCTGTTAATGCACCTTCAGCTGTCTGTACTGCTGAAATACCGTCCTGTGCATTCGTAGATGCCTGATCCAAACCTTTGATCTGCTTACGCATCTTCTCAGAAATCGAAAGTCCTGCTGCATCATCTGCTGCACGGTTAATCTTATAACCGGATGACAACTTCTCGGTTGCCTTTGACTGAGATGAAGTTGTGATGTTTAACATTCTGTTGGCGTTCATCGCCTGCATGTTATGCTGTACTACCATTGTTTGTTTCCTCCTTGAATCCTATGTAACGTCCTTGGTTACTGTTTGATAATATAGGCGCTTGCTGAACGCCTTTCGTTCGACGCTTGCTGGGCGTCTTAAATGGTGCTTGCTGGACA